>JAFZXP010000032.1 GCA_017616735.1 Bacteroidales bacterium | reverse complement strand
GAAAACACCAACGCCCTTGCGGACTGTCTCGTGTTCAACGTTCACGCCTTCAAACTGAACCGGCATGTCGAAACCTGCAAATGGAACCATCTTGGCGCCCATTTCATAGTGCATTGCGTTCAATGCAGTCTTTTTCAATGTTGTGTTTTCCATAATATTATGTATAAAAATAAATTTTCAATATTTGAAACTGCAAAATTATGAATTATTTTTGATATTTTTGCATTAAATTTTTATAAAGATGAAAATTATTAGACGATATATCATCCTATTGATTATCATGATGTTGGCTGTTCCTCGAATCTTCGCTGCTTACATCCTGATCCCTATGGATGACACCCAAACCAACCACCTGAAAGCTTATGGCGTAGCCTATTGGGTGCTGCAGCGCGAGGTGGAGATAAGTTGGCTGCTCAATTACAAGGGTGGCAGCTATTTGTTGCCTTATCATGAAATGTTCGAGCGTGAATGCAAGTTGCGCAATGTGTCGTATCAGGTGATAGCCGATGTGCAGGCCGACGCTATACTGGCTGAAATTGCCGACCCGGGAGCTAATATGGACGAGATGAAACTGCAAAAAGTGCCGCGTCTTGCCGTCTATGCGCCCAAGAATATCCTTCCATGGGATGATGCCGTGACGCTGGTTTTGACTTATGCCGAGATCCCATACGATATAATTTACGACGATGAAGTGCTGGACGGCGTTTTGCCAACTTACGATTGGCTGCATATGCATCACGAGGATTTTACAGGTCAATATGGTAAGTTTTGGGCACGTTACCGCAATTATCCATGGTATCAGGAGGATGTAAAAAAGCAAGAGGAAACGGCACGCAGACATGGTTTTACCAAGGTTTCGCAGCTGAAGCTGGCAGTGGTGAAAAAGATCCGTGATTTCGTGGCGGGTGGGGGGTATCTCTTCGCCATGTGCTCCGCTCCCGACAGTTTTGATATCGCATTAGCCGCTGAAGGGCTTGATATTTGCGATGTGATGTTCGACGGCGACGCCATCCGCCCCGGCGATCCGCAACGCTTGAATTACGACAATTGTTTCGCTTTCACCGCTTTCACAGTTTCAACGAATCCGCAGGAATATGAGGTCTCAAACATTGATGTTACTTTGCACCGATCGAAATCAGTAAAAGAAGGCAACGATTTCTTTTTGTTATTCGATTTCTCTGCAAAATGGGACCCAGTGCCGACAATGCTTACGCAATGCCATGAAAAACTGATTAAGGGATTTATGGGCCAGACAACCGCTTTCGACAAACGATATGTTAAGCCGACAGTGGTGGTTTTGGGCGACAACGCGGCGCTTGAAGAAGATCGCTACATTCACGGTGACTTCGGCAATGGTTTCTGGACTTTTCTGGGCGGTCACGACCCTGAGGATTATCAGCATCTGGTGGGCGACCCACCGACAGAGCTAGACATGCACCCCAACTCGCCCGGTTATCGTCTGATATTAAATAATGTGTTGTTCCCGGCAGCGAAAAAGAAAAAACAGAAGACTTAGTCGTTAGTCCTTAGTCTTTAGTTGTTAGTCGTTAGTGACTAAAGTCTAAAGACTAAAGACTAAAAATTTAAAATTTTATTAAGGATTTAAAATTTTTTTTTAATTTTGCGGCCGAAAAATAAAATTGTAATAAAATGGGAAGAGCATTTGAATACCGCAAGGCGGCTAAGATGAAAAGATGGGGTCACATGTCAAGAGTGTTCCCGAAACTTGGAAAAATTATCACAATCGCAGCAAAAGAAGGCGGCCCAGATCCAGATATGAACCCTAAACTCCGTCAGGCTATTTTGAATGCTAAGGCGGAAAACATGCCAAAGGACAATATCGATGCAGCTATCAAACGTGCTACAGATAAGAGCACGGCTGATATGGTTGAAATCGTTTACGAAGGCAAGGGCCCTCACGGTGTTCTCTGTGTAGTGGAATGTGCCACCGACAACACAACGCGTACAGTTGCCAACGTCCGTTCATATTTCAACAAAGCTGGCGGCGAGCTTCTTAAGACTGGTCAACTTGAATATATGTTCACACGCAAGGCTGTGTTCCAGATTGAAATCCCTGCCGGAATGAGCAAGGACGACCTCGAGCTTGAGCTTATCGATGCTGGTCTCGAAGAGATTGAAGAGACAGAAGACGGCACATTCGCATACAGCGACTGGACAGCTTACGGCACAATGCACGAGGCTTTGGAAGGTATGAAGGTTAACATCATCAAGGCCAACCTCCAGCGCTTCGCTAACAATCCGGTGGCATTCACCGACGAACAGATTGAAAGCATCATGAACTTCCTCGATAAAGTTGAAGACGATGAGGACGTTCAGGCGGTGTACACCAATATGGAATAGTTATCAGTTAGGAGTTAGCAGTTAGCAGTTGATAGTTGTTAACATAAAAGAGTGAAACAGTATACTGTTTCACTCTTTTAATTAACTTCTAACTTCTAACTTCTAACTTCTAACTTCTAACTGATAACTCCGCAGAGGTGGTACAGTACCCTCGCTCCGACGTTTCCGTCCCATTCGGTGCCTTCACCAGGCGAGACCTCGCACAAATCAAAGCCAAGAATTTCTTTTCCTGATTCCTTGATTCTGTTAAGCAGATACATCAATTCCTCGTATTCCATTCCGCCGGGGACCGGAGTTCCTGTGTTTGGACATAGTTTCTGGTCCAAACCGTCGATATCGACTGAAATATAAACCTTTTCAGGCAATGCGTCTATGATTTCGTCGCAAATTTGCTTCCATGTGGCGCCTTCGTACATGCGGCGACGATTGTCGCGGTCGTAAAATACCTTGATGCGGCCGTTTGAATCTTGCACCAACTGCTTCTCCTGATGACAGTAGTCGCGGATAGCAACCTGCACCAGCTTCTCAACATTTTCAAGTTGCATAACGTTGAAGAATATGGATGCGTGTGAATACTTGAATCCTTCAAAACAATCACGCAGGTCGCTGTGCGCGTCGACGTGCAAAACGCCGTATTTGACACCTTTATTAATAAGGTATTGATGATAGGGCAGGGGCGTGCTGTGGTCACCGCCGAGCAAACCGACCTTTTTGCCTTGCTTCTTCCAATAATCAATGCGGTCGCGCAGCCATGAGAACATGGTTTCGAAGCCGTCTTCGATGGCCTTGTATTTGGCCTCGTATTTCCATGGGAATTCGTCGGCGTCGCCGTTTTCTATAGCCTCGATGATTTCCTCGCTGACAGGAGCGAGTTTGTCGTGCAATTTTCTCAATTCCTTAGGAAACTCGTCCATCCAGATGCCGCGTTGCCACAAATCAGGATAATCGTGATGGCACAAATCAACCTGCATCGAGCCGTCCAGCACCGCACTCGGACCGTCGACAGTACCGCGGTTGTAACTCGTGGTCAACTCCCATTCCACTGGAATGATTATGATTTCTGCATTTTCAGCTGTGCAAGGCAGTCCGTAAATGCCCGAACCGAGCGCCGCCGCCGCATTTGGGTCAAAAGATTTCTCAGCCATAGTATTAAAATTTTTGCAAAGATAGCAATTTTTTCCATATTTATTTGGAAATAAGTGATTTAAGTTGTAATTTTGTCACAAATAATAGTTGTGCCCGCTATAATGAAAAAGTTTATTGTCGTATTGTTTTGTTTTTTCTTGCTGAACTCTGTTACAGCACAAATTAATGCCGCCGCCAACAAAAAGCTGTCGGGTGACATGGTGATAAGCGGCATTTTTAACTACGACCTGGCGACGCAGATTTTGGATGAGACCAATATTCAGCGTGAAGCAGCAGGAGTTCAGCCGGTAAAGATGACAAAACTGCTTTGCGAGAGAGCAATGTTGCGCGCAGCAGAAGCGCAACCAAGTTTGCCGCATGCCAACGACAATCCACATAATCGGCCTAATGGACAAATGTTTTATACCATCTTGGATAAAGTTGAACGCTGTTCCCGCCAATCGGAAAACATTCATTATGGCAGCTTCGATGCACAAAGAATAGTTACCAACTGGATGAGCTCGGAAGGACATCGCCGCAATCTCCTCGACTCACTGGTGTTCACTATCGGCGTCGGAGCCTTTGTATGGTTTGACGACGACGGTGAACTTGTGGACGTGATAGTCAGTACACAGCTTTTCAGCGATTGCCAGACTAACCTGGATTATCGCCCAAGCGGTGTCGAAAAGGTTCAGGTGAAAATCACTAGCAAACCCAATACAAAATCAAAAGTAATTAAACGAGAAGAATATAAAGTCGCACCCGACACGGATTGAGGGTAAATAGTTATGGATTACATACAAAAAACAATATGGGCTACTCCCGAGTCTGTGAAATCACATGATATAGATGTGGTGGTGGCAGAAATAACTGAAAAGAGTGTCACAATAAGCGAAGAAACAAGTACCTCGTCACAGCAGGTGTGGTGTAATCGCGAAAAGCTGATGGAGGCGCTAAAAGTGCATACCGAAGAGGAATTGATGGCCGAACTGCAAAACCGTTTTGGGAATGCTTGCGGCTATGACAATGCCAAACAGTTCATGGAGGACAATGGAATAGAATTCAATTGGTATGGAGGAAGCAATTAGTTTTTAAACAATTATAGTTGCGCCCGACACGGATTGAGGGAATAAAACAAAAACCGCGGGGCAAATTTTTGCCCCGCGGTTTTTACTAAAGTCTAAGGTCTAAAGACTAAGGTCTTTATTCCAATGTGTGGATCACCAGACCTGATCTGAGTTTTGGCTCAAACCATGTGGTCTTAGGTGGCATGATGTTGCCGGTGTCAGCAATGTCGATGATCTGCTTCATTGAAACAGGATACATTGCGAATGCAACCTTCATCTCACCATTGTCAACACGACGTTTCAACTCGCCGAGACCGCGGATACCGCCAACGAAGTCGATGCGCTTGTCGGTGCGGAGATCCTTGATGCCGAGGATGTTGTCCAACACGTTGTTGCTCAAGATGGTAACATCGAGAACGCCGATTGGGTCGCTGTCGTTGTAAGTGCCAGGTTTTGCTGACATCTTATACCAGTGACCGTCGAGGTACATGCTGTGCTCGTGCAACTTGGCTGGCTTGTAGATCTCTGTGCCCATATCGGTGACTTCATATGTCTTGCCGAGAGCCTTGATGAACTCGTCCTTGCTCAAGCCGTTCAAATCCTTAACAACGCGGTTGTAGTCGATGACGTTCAGCTGGTTGTCGGGGAAGATAACTGTCATGAAGAAGTTGTATTCCTCTTTGCCAGTGTGATGTGGGTTGTGCTCTTTCTTTTCCTGTCCGACCAATGCTGCTGCAGCGCTGCGGTGGTGACCGTCGGCGATGTACATTGCAGGGACTTTCTTGTCGAACAACTCAACTAACTTGGCGAT
>JAFZXP010000031.1 GCA_017616735.1 Bacteroidales bacterium | reverse complement strand
TGGAAGAGATTGTTAATGAACCGGTTAACAGCATCAACGCATATCAGAAGAAGTCGAACGACGTCAATGAATTGTTCAAGATGTGGAAGGAAATCGGTCCGGTCGCGAAGAAACAGAGCGATGAGATTTGGAACCGCTTCAAAGGCGCGATGAACACATTCTTCGAGGCGAAGAAGGAATTCTTCAGCAAACTCAAGATGCAACAGATGGAAAACTACAATAAAAAGTTGCAAATCTGCGTTGAGGTTGAGAATCTCGTCGATTCGACTGAATGGAAGAAGACCACCGACCGCATCAAGAAACTGCAGGAAGAATGGAAAACCATCGGTCCAGTGCCGAAACGTCATTCCGACAAGATATGGAAACGTTTCCGTAGTGCCTGCGACGCGTTCTTCGGCAAGAAATCAGAGCATTTCTCTGGAATTAAAGGCGAGGAAGACGCCAATCTCAAGGCAAAACAGGAACTCATCGAGCGCATCAAGGCTTACGAGCTTAAGAAAGACCGCAACGAGAATATGGAGGCTATCCGCGGATTCCAGAGAGAATGGATGGCTATAGGCCACGTCCCGATGAAGGTCAAAGACGCTATCCAGAACGAATATCGCAGCCTTATCGACGGTATGTTCGACAAGATGCGCGCCAACGATAACGAATTGACAACCAACGAGTATCGTAGCATGGTTTCTGGCCTGAAAGAAGATCCGGATTCACGCGACAAGGTCAGAAGAGAACGCATGAACCTCCAGAACAAGATTCAGAAGTTGCGCGACGAGATTGTGACTTTGGAAAACAACATCGGATTCTTCGCCAGAAGCAAGCAGTCAGAGATTCTGAAGGCTGAATATGAGAAGAAAATCGCCAAGATCAAGAACGACGTGAAGGTTCTCGAGGCCAAGATTAAGATTTTGAACGAATAGCAGTGAATTCCAATACATTCGGAACGGCATACAGTTTAACCACATTTGGCGAGTCGCACGGGCTCGCCATTGGTGGTGTTATTGACGGCTGTCCAGCAGGCGTTTTGCTGAATAAATCGTTGATAGAAAGCGAGTTGGCCAAAAGAAAACCCGGCTTTGGCGCAGCGGTGTCGGCTCGCAAAGAACCTGACGAGGTGGAATTCCTGTCGGGACTGTTCGAAGGCCAAACCACAGGCCAGCCGATAGCATTCCTAATCAGAAACCGTGACGCCAAATCGTCGGATTACGACAATATCAAAAACGTTTACCGTCCGTCGCACGCCGATTTCACATATCAGGAAAAATACGGAATCAGAGATTATGCCGGAGGCGGCAGAGCATCGGCCAGGACTTTGTTGCCTTGCGTGGTGGCAGGCGCTATAGCCAGGCAGATACTCGCAACGCAAGGCATAACGGTACGTTCTGATGTGGTGCAAATAGGCGAGCAGTGCAGCCAAGGATTCTCGGCCGAAGAAATTGAGCGCATTTTAAGCCGTTTTAGAGAGGAAAAAGACACGGTGGGTGCAGTTGTCCAAGCAACCATCAACAATGTCCCTGTGGGCCTGGGAGAGCCTGCTTTTATGAAATTTCACGCGACATTGGCTCACGCCATGATGAGTATCAATGCGGCCAAGGGTTTTGAAATAGGCGAAGGATTCAACGCCGCCCGTATGCGAGGCAGCGAATGTAACGATGAATTCACCTTTGACGGCGAGCGAATCCGCACCAAAACCAATCACTCGGGCGGCGTTCAAGGTGGCATTACAAATGGCGAGGATATTGTGTTCAGAGTTGCTTTCAAGCCGATTCCGTCGGTGATGATGCCGCAGCAAACCGTTGATATTCACGGAAATGCCGTTACTTTGGAGATTCAAGGCCGTCACGACGTCTGCGTGGTGCCGCGGGTGATCCCGATGGTGGAGGCTTTGGCCGCGATGGTCACCCTCGACTTCGTTTTGTTAAAAAAATGCAACAAAATATGATACACAACTGAAAATATGTGTATCTTTGCAGCGTAAAACTTCAGGGCAAGGTGAAATTCCTTTCCGGCGGTGACAGTCCGCGACTTCCCCCAGGGGAACTGATTCGGTGAAATTCCGAAACCGACGGTGACAGTCCGGATGAGAGAAGTTTTGTGGTATTGATGGAATTTATAATTTGCCCTGATGTTGATACATTGGGGCAATTTTTATGTCATACAACCAAACAGACATCGAGTTAATGCGGCGAGCCATAGCGCTGGCCAAAAAGGGCGGAGGCTTTGTACATCCCAACCCTTTGGTTGGCTGTGTTGTGGTCAAGGACGGCCAAATCATAGCCGAGGGATATCATGAGAAATACGGCGAGTTTCATGCCGAACGCAACGCTTTGACGCGCTGTCAGGCCGACACCCGAGGCGCCACACTTTATGTAACCCTCGAGCCTTGCTGCCATTACGGCAAAACGCCTCCTTGCACCGAAATCATTATCGAAAAAGGTATTAAAAAGGTGTTTGTCGGCATACTCGACCCCAATCCGCTAGTGGCAGGCAAAGGTGTCAAGATTCTGCAAGACGCCGGCATCGAGGTGGTGACCGGACTTTGCGAAGACGAAATTCGCGAGATGAACCGTGTTTTCTTGAAATACATCACCACCAAGCGCCCTTACGTCATCATGAAGACCGCAATGACGCTAGACGGCAAAATAGCTGCATTTACTGGCGATTCGCGTTGGGTGACTAACGAGCAGTCGCGCCAACAGGTTCATGAACTCCGCAGCGAAATGGCCGGCGTTCTAGCTGGAATAGGCACCGTCTTGGCCGACGACCCAATGCTGAATGTCCGTTTGGAAGGGCATTATCATCAGCCTGTACGCATTGTTGTTGATTCAAATTTAAGAATACCGATCGATTCTCAATTGGTTAAAACAGCAAAGGAATACAGAACAATCGTTGCGACAACCAAACGCGACGATTGTAGAGACGATGCGCACATCGTCTCTACAGGTGTTGAAATCCTTGAATGTCAATCAAATAACAGCCACGTCGACATCAACGACCTGATGGCAAAATTGGGCGCCATTGGCATTGATTCCTTATTATTGGAAGGCGGCGGCACCTTGAACGCCGCGTTTTTGGAGGCAGGCTGCGTTAACGAGGTGTGGGCTTTCATCGCTCCGAAAATCATCGGAGGTGCCGCCGCCCAAACCCCGGTCGCCGGCAAGGGAATCGAACGGATGAGTGATGCCATTCAGTTGCAAAACATTGATATTCAAAATATTGACGGAGATATTTTAATTAAAGGAAAGATATGTTCACGGGAATAATTGAAGAAATCGGTAAGGTGAAAGCGATAGTCCGCCATGCAAACAGCATCAAGCTGACTATTGGCGTGCATAAGATTTTAAACGATATGCATATCGGCGACAGCATCTGCACCAACGGCGTTTGCCTGACTGTTACTACATTTGACGACAGCTCATACACCGCTGACGTGATGCCTGAAACCATGAATCGCACCAATTTCAAAGATTTGAGAATCAACGATTTGGTGAATTGCGAACGCGCAATGCCTGCCAACGGTCGCTTCGGCGGACATATAGTCTCGGGTCATATCGACGGCACAGGCGTCATCTCAAAAATGACCCGCGACGACAAAGCAGTCAGAATCAGAATTGAGACACGGCCCGAGATTTTGCGGTTCATCGTCGAGAAAGGCTCGATAGCTATCGACGGCATCTCGTTGACAGTCACCGATGTGACAAGTTTCGACTTCGGCGTTTCAATCATAGAGCACACTCAAGACGAGACCACTTTGACTAAGAAAAAAATAGGCTCGACAGTTAATCTTGAGAATGATATTGTTGGAAAATATATCGAGAAATTTGTGGGACATATCACATTCCAGCACGACGAAAAACTGCTTAACTTATTGAAAGACAATAATATTTAATATAAATGAACAAAGATTTTAACACAATTGAGGAAGCGTTGGATGAGTTGCGCAACGGCAAAATAATAATCGTTGTCGACGACCCCGACCGTGAGAATGAGGGTGATTTGATTTGTGCGGCTGAGTTTGCCAGCGTTGAAAATGTGAATTTCATGGCATCGTACGGCAAAGGATTGATTTGCATGCCGATGAGCTCTGAAATCTGCAAACGTCTGAAACTCAATCAGATGGTTTTGGAAAACACCGACAATCACTGCACTGCGTTCACAGTTTCTATTGATTATCGCGATACAACAACCGGCATTTCGGCTGTCGAGCGTTCAATCACAGCCAAGAAAGTGGTTGAAGACGGCATTCGTCCTGAAGATTTTCGCCGTCCGGGCCATATGTTTCCGCTTGAGGCCCGTCAGGGTGGAGTGCTGAAACGTGGCGGCCACACTGAGGCTACAGTCGATTTGATGCGTCTGGCCGGATTGAAGGAATGCGGCCTCTGCTGCGAGATTATGCGCGAAGACGGCACCATGATGCGTACAACAGAACTGGTGCAGTTTGCAAAAGCTAACAACCTGAAAATCACTTCTATAGCCGAGCTGATTAAATATCGCCGCAAGACAGAAGTGTTGGTTGAACGTGTGACAGAAGCCGAGCTGCCGACAAAATACGGCACTTTCCGTGCTATCGGTTACGTGGATAAAATCACCGGCGAGCATCATGTGGCGCTGGTGAAAGGCGATTTGAGCACCCCCGAGCCTGTGCTTTGCCGTGTTCACTCGGAATGCTTGACCGGTGACGCTTTCGGTTCAATGCGTTGCGACTGTGGCGAGCAGCTGCAGGAGGCCATGCGCCGCATTGAGGCAAAGGGCAGGGGAGTGTTGCTCTATCTGCGTCAGGAAGGCCGTGGCATAGGCTTGATCAACAAGCTGAAAGCCTACACCCTTCAGGACAAAGGCATGGATACCGTCGAAGCCAATCTGGCACTGGGTTTCGCTGCCGATTTGCGCGACTACGGCACTGGTGCTGAGATTCTCGCCGACCTTGGTGCTAAGAAAATCATAGTGATGACCAACAACCCGATGAAAATCAGCGGTTTGGAAGGCTATGGCATTGAAATCGTCGGCCGTGAGCCAATCGAGATGACCTGCAACGAAAAGGATGCATTCTATCTTTACACGAAATACAAAAAAATGGGGCATATGCTCCATGTGAAAGAGTTAGGAGTTAGAAGTTAGAAGTTAGAAGTTAGGACGGAAAACTATGCGAAAAATAGCAGGCATTGCGTTAGCGGAATTAATTAGCCTGCGGCTTTTTGCATAGTTTGAAGTCAAAGAATTTTGAATTTTAAATCTTTAAATTAATAATTATGAACATTTTAGAAGGAAAATTATTAGCAGAAGGCCAGAAGATCGCTATCGTGGCCGGCCGTTTCAACGAGATTATCACCAACAAGCTGTTGGGTGGCGCCATCGACGCTTTCAAACGTCACGGCGGCGATGAGAAAAACATCGATGTCGCTTGGGTTCCGGGCGCTTTCGAGATTCCGCTCGTAGCAAAGAAAATGGCTGCAAGCAAGAAATACGACGCAGTGGTTTGCCTCGGCGCAGTGATCCGTGGTGCAACACCTCATTTCGACATGGTTGCTAACGAAGCAACAAAAGGCATCGCCACAGTCGGCCTGCAGACCGAAGTTCCGGTAATCTTTGGCGTTCTCACAACCGACAGCATCGAACAGGCCGTCGAACGCGCAGGTTCAAAAGCTGGAAACAAGGGATATGATGCAGTTACAACCGCAATCGAGATGGTGAATCTGCTGAAACAGATTTAATTAACCTGATATGAAACACGTAGAGACGCACGGCCGTGCGTCTCTACAATTTTTATTCTTTATCAAACTCTTCGATTTCCTTGACGATATTATTGATGAGGCGTTCCTTCAGGTCGTAAAGATCGTCGGAGATGTCGCATTTGTAGTAATGCGGGTTAATGAGACGCTTCTCGGTGTCGTCCAAGTGGGCGAGGTTGTCGAGGTAATAATTGCGCTTTTCGGTAATCGAGACGTACTCCACAATCGATTTGCCATCCTTCATCACCTGAGGCTGCAAGATGCGGTATTCGTATTCTCCCGCTTGGAATGTTCTCGATTTTAAAGGATCATACTCGTCGCGCAAGGTAATTTCCTCGTGATTTTCAATGGCTTGCGCCATCTTGTCGCCACGCAGACAGGTTACATCAACTTTGAATTTGTTGTTCTTGATGATACGATATGTAATCTGGAAACCAGGATTTATCAGCTTGCTGCTTTCCTCCGAGCGTTTCAACACCGGCATGTCATCCACCTGAACCAGTTTGTAAACATTGCCGAAACAAGGATTATGCTTGCTTGTGGCGATTGCGTCGCCCACGCCGTAGCTGTCGACCTTGCAGCCCTGACGCTCAAGTTCGGTTATAAGATATTCATCTAAAGCGTTGGTTGCGAATATCTTACAATTCTTAAAACCGGCCTCGTCGAGCATGTCGCGGGCTTTTATCGAGAGGTAGGTGAGGTCGCCGCTGTCCAGACGGATGCCGTAGCCGTAAGGGTAGGAGTCGTCTATTCCGTTGGCTTTGAATGCCTTAATAGCGTTTTTGACGCCGCATTTCAGGGTGTCGTATGTGTCGACCAGCAGAATCAACACCTCGTTTTTGTGAGTCTTGATATATTTGTCGAAAGCTTCGTATTCGCCTTTCACCGTTGGGCCGAACGATGTCACATAGCTGTGTGCCATGGTTCCAGATGCCGGGAAACCGAACTCCACGCCAGTGACGATGTTGGATGTGTTCTGGCAACCTCCAATAAATGCTGCTTTTCCGCCGTAAATTGCAGCCCAAGGGCCGTGAGCGCGGCGGCTTCCGAACTCGCTGACAGGCTTGGTGGTGCTGCGCGTTACACGCGACGCCTTAGTAGCCACCGCCATCTGATGGTTCATGATGCAAAGCATCGGTGTTTCAAGCACTTGCGCTTCAATTATCGGGCCTTCCACTGTGATGATCGGCTCTTTGGGGAATGCTATCTCGCCCTCGCGCATGGCGTAGATGTTGCCGGTGAACTTCATTGTGGCGAAGTATTTGCGCACCTCCTCGTATTCGTCGCCCGGCAGAAATTGCTCAAAGAAGCTTTCGTCAGCTTTTCCGAGGCCTTCCACCATCTTCAGCACCTCACGCACACCGCTCACCACAGCCCAGTTGTTGGTGTCGGGAGCCTTGCGATAGAAGAGGTTGAACACAGCGCGTTTATCCTTCATCCCATTGTCATAGAACGACTTGCCCATCGTATACTGATACTTGTCGGAGCAATAAGAAGCATTCAATTCCATCATAAAATCCTAATTTTTTGCAAAATTATAACATTTTCCCGCTAATTGAACATATTTTTTCAAAAACCGCATTCAATTCAAAGATTTTTCGTATCTTTGTAAACTTAAAATCATCATCCGATGTCAGATTTCGACGCCAAACAAACGTATATCAACTTTGACGAATACATCCGTCAAGGGGAGCCGTCGCAACGCGAAGCTGCATATGCTTGGAGCACTGCTATTGGGCTTCAGGCTGTCGACGGATTGAAGACATCGGATTATCTGAACGATTTAGCTCGTCGTAATATTGAGGGAGAAATCACCATTGATGAGGTCGGCAAGTTGCTTGACAGTTATTATGAAAGCAAAATAGTCCGTGATAATGGTGACATTGATAAGGAAGAAGCCGACAAAGCCTCTAAAAACATTAAAAAAATCCTGTCGGTTAAGACCATTGATTTCTCAACGAAAGGTTATATTTCAGTTCATCGCAGGATTTTTGATGGCGTGATGAAACATGCCGGCCAACTGCGTGAATATGACATTTCGAAAAGGGAATGGGTGCTCGAGGGCGATACAGTTGATTATCTGAATTGGGAAGATTTGCGTCACGCTTTGGATTACGACATCGAGCAGGAACGCAACTTCAGTTATAAAGGTATCACTGACGACCAGTTGGTCGCCCACATAACCAAATTTGTTTCAGGTTTGTGGCAGATTCATCCTTTCGGAGAAGGCAATACACGTACGACTGCGGTGTTTACAATTCAATATCTGCGTTTGTTGGGCTTTGATGTTGAAAACGACCTTTTTGCCAAGCATTCCTGGTATTTCCGTAATGCGTTGGTAAGGGCTAATTATAAAAGTGCCAAAAAAGGCGTCGATTTTACTCCAATTTATTTGGAGAGATTTTTCCGAAACTTACTTTTTGGCGAGCAATGGGTTTTGAAAAATCGCTATCTGCACATTCATCCTCCGATGGAATGGAGTATACAGCCGAGTTTAGCGATACAGGACAAGTTCGGGACAAGTACCCAGCAAGTACCCGATAAGTACCCGACAAGTACCCGACAAGTGCCCGACAAGTTGCATACTAACAATTTGAATATCATAAAGTTGGTGCAAATTGTTGGTGAGAATGAAATGTCTGTAAAAGAAATGATTACAATAGTTGGGCTTAAAGACCGTGAGAATTTTTTGAATCTATTTTTAACTCCTGCTATAAGCGATGGTTATATTCGTTTGCTATATCCCGACAAGCCCCATCATCCTCGCCAGAAATATTTTTTAACGGCAAAAGGAATTATGCTTTATAACGATATCAAGGAGAAATAATCTGTTAAGATTTTTTTAAAAAACCTCTTGACAATCAAAAAAATGTTGTATTTTTGCAGTGCATATTCGTTTGGCAGGGAACAGGTCTGTCAGTAAAACCGATTCAACGCCCGAAGTTATGACGGTAGCGGATAAGAATAAGGAAGGGGAGTCAAATCCCCTTTTTTCGTGCCCGTTCAGCTCGTTTCGGATTCTTTCTAGACATTGGCCTTAAATCAAATGCAGTCATAACAAATCGTTTGTTTTGGTCGTTCCATTTTGTTTTAATGATAAGCATGAACTTTTCACCGCTCAGTTTGATTTTGTTTTCTTTAGGGCTTTCATCGTATATACCAAAAGCAAAAACTAAAGGTATGAATTCTTCAATTTTAAACCCAAGTTGGTTAAATTCCGCTTCATGGTTTTCAATTATATGGCATAAACCATATCCATGCTGTCCTCCGACACCCCATACAATATCTACAAAACCGATGTCATCTCGATACAAAGCGTTGATACATTCGCCATTTTTCTGCTCTTTAAGAAAAAGAATTGCTTCTTTAGGTTTCTTTTCAAATTGTCTGTAAACCGGGCCGAAAACACCGGTTTCAATTGTACTTGTCTCGTTGGTATTATTCATTTTTCTGATATTAAAAGGTTACTAAATAATGATTTGTTACCTGTCTGCAAAATTACAATATAACTTATTATTTGTCAAGAACTTTAATGTTAATTTTTATTAACAAAATATGCGGATTTCCGCACTTAATCTTAAAAAATTTTAACAGTTTTTATGCCTTGTCAGCAGGACAGAAGATCGACGAGGTTATCGCCAAACTCGACTGCATACGCTGCGGAAATAAGATCACATCTTGCCCCGATCAGCTGTGCAAGACGCTGAAGGAACTGAAGAGGCAATAGTTGAGAGTTGACCAGAAGCAATTCCTAGCAATTCCCTTAATTGTTAAAATATTTTAGTTAAAATTTATTAACAATTAAAAAACATAGATACTTTCTGAAGTATTTTGATAATCAATATTTTACAAGCCTAAAAACAGCTTAGCCGTTTTCATACGACTAATTCCATAGGCTGGTTGTAACTTTGCCAAGTTAATATTTAAATGCTCAAGGTTTGCGGATGGAGCAGAGCGATAAAAATTTGCTCTAAGTATGTAACATTTTCGAGTTTTCCATACTAATATTATGAAGGCTGAAGGGACTTATGGTTAAAGAATAAAAAAGTTATAGATATATGATGACAATAGAAGAAATACAAATACTGCTAAACGACTTGGAAAGCGACAGGGTGGAGCGTACTATCTCGACAACGAACACGGATAAGTTCGGACAGGCGATTTGTGCGTTTGCCAACGACCTGCCTGACCATCGGATGCCGGGATACTTGTTCTTGGGTGTTGCGGACGACGGCGAGGTGAAGGGCTTGAACGTGACGGACGAGTTGCTGAAGAATGTGGCTGCTATCCGCACGGACGGCAACATTCAGCCGCAGCCATCGATGACGGTGGAGAAGGTACCGATGCCGGAGGGCGACATCGTGATGGTGAGGGTGGAACCAGCCATCTTTCCGCCAGTAAGATACAAAGGGCGTATATGGATTCGAATCGGGCCTCGCAAGGGTGTAGCCAACGAGGATGATGAGCGCATCCTGATGGAAAAGCGTAGGGTGAATGTGACATCGTTTGACTCGTCGCCATGTCTGAATGCTACGATTGATAACTTGGATTTGCAGAAGTTCAAGCACTACTATCTGCCCAAGGCGTTAACTGACGATGAGATTGAGGAAGACCGCAAGGAGGGACGTACCGTGAAGGAGCAGATGGCATCGTTCGGATTCTTCGATACGAAATACGACTGCCCTACGAATGCTGGTATGCTGTTCTTCGCGAAGAATCTGTGGAAGTTCATCCCTGGCGCGTATATCCAGTATGTGCGCTTTGCCGGAAAGGATCGTGCGGGTGATATTATGACGGAGCATGAGTTCAAGTCGAACCTGTGCACGACGCTTCAGGAGCTGGACACGTTTGTAGAGACAACAATTGCCAACCGTCGTCCGATACCTGTCAGTTCGACACGTGAAGACCCGTTTGTGGATTATCCTTATTGGGCTACTCGTGAGCTGCTGATGAATGCCATCTGTCATCGTGACTACACCAGCAACGGGCCAATACAGTTCTACCAATACGATAACCGCATTGAGATTATGAATCACGGCGGATTGTATGGACGAGCCAATGAACAGAACTTTCCCAAAGTAAACGACTATCGCAATATCGTGGTGGCAGAGGCGATGAAGGTGTTGGGTTTTGTGAACCGCCATAGTCGAGGTGTGCAGAGGGTTCAGAAGGATTTAAAGGCCAACGAGAACGGCGAGGCCATTTATGACTTCAGCTATCAGACGGCTGTGCTGGTGACGGAAAACAAGTCGCCACGGGGAGAGAGGGCAACGGCAGAAGCGGTGGCGAAAGGATTCCTGACAGAAGAGGAATTGCAAAAAAGGTCAGAAAAAGGGTCACAAAAACCGTCAAATTTGACGGAATATGACCAAAAACCGTCAGAAAAACCGTCAAATTTGACGGAAAATGAAGGAAGAAAACAGCCAAATTTGTCTATTTCTGATTTCCCGACGATGGTCACATGGAATGTTTATCAGGCTATCAAGTTGAATCGCAAAGCCAAGTACTCATGGCTTCAAGATAATCTTGGTGTCAGCGAAAGTACTATTCTACGTGCTATCAACGATTTGAAGAAACTCAGATATATCAACCCAGAGCACTCGAAAGTTAAGGGAGAGTGGCAGTTGTTAAAGTAGTACGACTAATTCCATGGGTCGGCTGTAACTTTGTCAGGTTAATATTTAAAAATTGATTGCCATCCAGCAGATGACCGTTCTTGAGAATCTTGGTGCGGTCACGAATTACCGTTTATCAGCCGGCAGTTGACAGTTTTAATTAAAAATGAACAAAGTATGAAGTAATATGTAACATTTCCGAATTTCTGCATACTATTATATATGGTTAATGATACACGGTTAATGGCTAATGGCTTGTTAGCATTAAAAACGAGATAAAAACGTTGTAAAGATATGGTAATAGACGAGAAAACAATAAAAGAAACATTGCTGAAAGGCGAACGAGTGACGCTAGAATGCAAGAAAGCACAATCGAATGTGCCGATGGATGCTTGGAAGACGTATTCAGCGTTTGCCAACACATACGGCGGACTGATTCTGCTTGGTGTCGATGAGGACTTGAAGGAGCATGATATCGCCAAGCGGTTTACCATAACTGGTGTTGACAATGCCGCCAAGATTCGCAAAGATTTCTGGAACATCGCGAATAATCCCGAGAAGGTGAATGTGAACCTGTTGAAGGATGAAGATGTTGAGACGGTGGAATTGGAAGGGAAGAATGTGGTGGCTATCAGGGTGCCAATGGCTGACTACAATACTCGTCCCGTCTATATCAACAACAATCCGCTGCGTGGTACGTTTGTTCGTAATCATGAGGGTGACTATCATTGCCCTGAGGAAATGATTACGATGATGATGCGCGATGCTAACCACGATGGCAACGACCACCTGTTCTTGAAGCATTACACGATGGACGACATAGATATTCCAACGATAGAGCACTATCGTCAGCGGTTTCATAACAGATACCCAGACCATCCTTTCAACAACCTAGATCATACGGAGTTCCTGCGCCAAATGGGAGGTTTTACGTTGGATCGTGAGAGCGGGATGGAATGCCTGAATATGGCTGGTTTGTTGATGTTTGGTAAGGGCTTGCCTATTCGTGACCGTTTCGACAACCTGCGACTGGATTATATTGACAAGTCAGGGTTGATAGGCGACCAGCGGTATAGCGACCGCTTGACATACGACGGCACTTGGGAGAACAACCTCTTCAATTTCGTTACGATGGTGCTCCCCAAGTTGACCAAGGAACTGCCGCGTCCCTTTAAGATGGTTGGTATGGAGCGCGATGATGACACGCCTCAACACAAGGCTGTACGCGAAGCGATGACGAATTGTATTATTCATGCCGACTTGATGCTGAACAGCGTGCTTAAAGTGGAGAAGTACGACAACAAGTTTGTGTTTACGAACCCTGGCTTGCTGCGTTTGCCCGTAGAGCAAATATATGCCGGCGAGGAAACTAGGGCCAGAAACCAGCGCATACAGAACATGTTCCGTATGATTGGCTTTGGCGAGAACCTGGGTTCCGGATTCCCACTCATTCTGAGCGCTTGGAACGAAAAGCACTGGCTGAAGCCTGAATTGATAGAGCAGCGCGAGCTGATGCAGGTGAAGCTGGTGCTGTCGATTGAAACGAAGGATGCACCTGCAAATGCAACTGTAAATGCAACTGTAAATGCAACTGTAAAACTCAGCAAGACGCAAAAGAAAATTCTTCCAATTATACAAGAGAACAAGTTTGCCACTTACGAGGAGATTGCTAAGCAACTGGATATTGAGAGGACGACTGTCTGGAGAAATCTTGATGCAATGAAGAAAAATGGTGTTGTCAATCGTGTTGGCGGCGACAAGAATGGATATTGGGAAGTGCTAGTCGATAAAAATTATCTCGACAAGTTAATATTTAAAAATTACAGTTATGGCAAAGAAAAAGAAGCCAGACGATAATTCAGAACCGGTCACAAATTGTGATCTCCAATTCGATTGAAAGACAGCAAGATAATGTTTTGATATCACAAATTGTGACATCAAAACCTGTTGAAAGACGTGGAGGAACACAGAAACCACCTTATGCTTTCACCCGAAATGGAGATTGCTCCCAAACAGGTGCCTGAGCAGATATTTCAGACAGGCTAGGCACAAGTCTCTGTGCCGTTAAGAAAATGGAGATTTCTCCTGATAGGTTACTTGAATTCCTAAAATAACTATTACGTCTGCTGTTTTGCGACAGCGACATGCTGGCATTCCTCAGATGACCGTTCTAGAGAACCGGCATAGATTTTTTCCCGTCACTGCCCGATATAATTGAGAAAAGGGTTGAGGCGGAGGTGGATTTTACCCGCTGGGCTGTAGGTCGATAGCATGAGATTTTTTAAAATTAATCACCTTATTAAAAAATTAATGCTAAATTTGCACCGTTAAAAAAACGGTAAAAAAGGAGATAAAGTAAGAAAAAGTATAGGATAACATATTAAAAAACAGGGCTTTACGCTCTTATTCTCTCTCGGAAAATCTGGTAAATTTTAAAGCAGGGGAATAAGTTGGCGGAAGTTCGCGCTTTTGGCGTGAGCATTTCGTGCTTATTACTGCATAGGTTGACCAGAGCCTCCCGAGATAATAAGCGTAAGCGAAATAGCTGACGCCTTTTTTCGTGCCCTGCAGTTTCGAGCCAAGCTTCCCCGTCATTTCGACTGAAGCGAAGCGGAACGGAGACCCGAGCGAAGCGAAAGCATTCACCTCTGGTGAATAAATCTCACACAATGAACAACAAACTAGGATAATAAAAGATATTATGAGTTTGACATTTACAGCATTACCAGTTCCTGAAGGCGACGCTTTCCTCTTGGAAGACGGCGACAGAATGTATCTTTTTGATTCTGGTGGAAACCAAGACAGAATAACGAAACTCCTTAAAGCGAAGAATATCGATAAAATTGATGTTGCAATATGTTCACACAATGATTCTGACCATTCACGCGGTTTTATCGGATTGCTAAAAATGAGTAATAATCCCATTGCTATTGATGAGATTTGGCTACCTGAGCTATGGTGTACAATAGTTACTTATGCTATTGTAAACAGAGATAGGGTTAAAGTATGGTCAGATATTGAAAAGCATTTGCGAGAAGAGTATAATGAAGAAAACAGCGAGGAATGGAATGGATATGATATTGATGAGTTATTTGGTAATGAATTTATATATGCCACCGATGTTGGAGCTCTGATGGCTGATATTAATAATATAGATATATCATACTCCAAAAAGAGTTCAAAAAATAACGCATTCACAACGTTTTCAAGACAATACTCATCTCATCCTTTAGTCGACAAATTAAATAATATAATCAGAATAGTTTCATTGGCGATTCAAAAGGGATGTAAAATTTTATGGTTTAGGAATATAAAACTACCATATGTAGCGCCTTATATATATGGCTTTATTCCACTCAACTCAAGACCCGTATGTATCACAAAATATGGTTTATATTCCGTATTTGTGGGTTATATAAAAATTTTAAAATCCAAACATTTTGTTAAGGCAGTGAATTTATCTGCAGTAAATCATTTTTCATTGGTGTTTGAGTTCTGGAAAGAAATAGTGCCTGTAGTCCGTTTCTCTGCAGATTCAGATTGCGTCTTCAAAACTCATAATACATATACTAGTAGTATTATTATAACAGCGCCACATCATGGTTCCAAATATAATAAGCAGGTGTATTCAAAGATTCATGGGAATTATATTATTTGGGTTAGAACTTATCACAAAAAAGATCAGGTTGGATGTAAAACTTTTTTAAGACGCCCCAATAGATATTGTGTTAAGTGTCCTGACAAGAATGTTTTTCAAGAAATTCATTTTGAGTATCAGAGTGGCAAATGGCAGCCTATTTATGGAACATCATGCCAATGTTAATAAATGTAAAACAGAATTGAAACATTGATATGAATCCCAAGTGTTGCTAAGTATTTTTTAATAATGATAATTTAAGTCAAAGAAATAATCAAACAAAATAAATTAACAAACAAAAAACTAACAAAAAATGAAAAGAAAAATTACTTTCTTAATTGCGGCTGTAGTAATGCTGCTAAGTTTAATCGTCCAACCGATAAGGTTGTTGGGACAAACCAGAACCGATTATGTTATTAATACTTCTAATTTTACTAAACCAAACAGTGGATCAGGCTATGCTGCATATGACGGAAATCATACAATTGGTGGTTTAACAATAGTTAGCTCCAATGTTATGATTAGCAGTAATAAATTACAGTTCAAATCAAATAGCGGTAATTTATATAATACTACACCAATTCCTGGAATTATCACAAAAATAACAGTAGAAGGAAATGCTAGTTTTACAATAAAAGTTGGCACAGCTTCCAATAATATTAATACAAGTGCTACTAATGGCTCTGCTATATCAGGATCATATTCATATTTTAAAATATCTGGTGGCTCAAATACACCACAAACTGCATCAATAACAGTTGAGTACACTCCAACCCACACTCTTACATATTCCGCAACCAACGGAAGTATTGCTGGTGTTGTTTACAATACCTCAACACCAGTTGCATCTGGTGCTTCAGTGGCTGAAGGCGGTAAAGTTACCCTCACTGCTACACCAGCATCAGGTTACACATTTAGCAGTTGGGAGGTTAGTGGAACAGGCTCAACTTTGTCAAGTACATCGACCAACCCAACAACATTTACAATGGGAACTGCAAATGCGACGGTAACGGCTAATTTTGTTGCAGCAGGCAATTACATCAATGTTTCTCCAACCACGGCCGATATAACAACTGCTGCACAAAATGTCGTTATTGAGGTTGCAACAGATCAAACGTTGACTGCTAGTTCAGTACAGTTCTACACTGCAGCTGTTGGCGGTACTACGACTACAAAGCCTGATTGGATTGGAACAATAGCTTACGACGGGTCTTCATCACCTAAAACTTTAACTATTCCTGTTAGCGAAAACACTGGTGTAGCACGTCATGCATATTTTTCATTGAAAAACAATACAGTTGAGTCAAGCAGAGTATCTATCAATCAAGCTGCTATTACAGTGGAAACACCTGAATTCGATGAAGACGAAGGAACATATTTTGAAGATCTGTTAGTTGCCATAACCTGTGAAACTAATGGCGCAACCATTTATTATACTACCGATGGCTCTACACCAGCAGCAAATAACGGAACAGCATACGATGGAAATGGTGTTTCAGTCGTAGAAGGTGAAACAACAATCAAAGCAATCGCTATAAAGAATAATGTTAGCAGTTCTGTTGCATCGGCAACTTATACTGTTATGTATCCTCTTACAACAATGAGTGATATTTTCTCTGCAGCAACCACGGCCAATACTACTCCAGCCGATGTGGCAATTACATTCAACGATTGGGCTGTTGTTTATACGACAAGCAACAAAGCTTATATGACGGATGGACAATATGGTTTGGTTATATATGGATCAAGCCATGGTTTTACAAAGGAAAAGAAGTACTCCGGAACAAAAGCTTGTAAAGTCCAATTATATGATGGAGGCTCTGAATTGACAAGTTTAACATACTCATCAGGTACTGGTTTAACACAAAGCGATGCTGGTGATTTGACTCCATATACAGTTTCTTTAGCTACTATTTGTGGAGAAAACGGAGGAAAATATCTTGGTTCTTATGTTGATTTAGGAACTTTGACATATAACAGTTCCAATTCTTCGTTTTCAGATGGTACTAACACAATTAAACCTTATGCAGGAGGAATTTCACTGCCAACATTAGAAAATGGCAAGACATATAGAGTAAAGGGTGTTTATTACATATATAGTAACACTAAACAAATAACACAATATATTGAAGGCGATATTGCCGCATATACCGCACCTGCAATCACTACTTCACCAGCTTCATCTTTGGCAGCACCCAATTATATTGTATCAGCTCCTGAAAATGCTATCACTTATGAAACCATTACCGTTAATGGCACAAATCTTCAAGGAGATATTACTGTTGAGTTGGAAAACGGCGCTTCAAGTGATTTCGTAATGTCAACAGATTTAGAAACTTGGGGCAATTCTATAACTCTTACAGCAACCAATAACAGCGTGGTCAATGAACAAATTGCAGTGCGTTTGAAAGTTGGCAAAGATATAGATGATTATTCTGATAGAATTGTCCTTTCATCTACCAATGCTACAACCAAGTACGTGAATGTCACAGGTAGCGTTACCAATGCTCACGTCACATACAGTGGCAATGCAGAAGGCGTAACCAATGTCCCTACAGATAATAACAACTATTCCTATAATCAGGAAGTAACAGTTCTCGGCAAGGGTGCAATGGCAAGAACAGGTTATTATTTCATTGCATGGGATACCAAAGACGACGGAACAGGTACAACCTACGATGGTGGTGACAAATTCAATATCACTGAAGACATCACCTTATATGCCCAGTGGGATGCTACAACATGGACTCTTACTGCGGCTACAGTGGATCACGGAAGCATTTCGTTCACAGTTGGTGGTCAGGCTGCAACAACAGCTCAAACAGGTCAAACAGTTACTATCGTTCCGAATCCTGCACAAGGCTATGGCATGAGCGGTTTCAGCATCAACGGTGACGCTACGCAAACGGGAACCACATTCACAATGCCAGCTGAAAATGTTACAGTTACAGCAGTGTTCGCTCCAATGGTAACAGATGCACTTACACCTTCACTCCTTAACTTAAGTGGAAGCTCTTATATAGGCTGGTCAAATATTCATTCGAATTCGGAAGCCGTGTATGCAGGACAATCTTATCCTAATGACGATGCTATACAACTCCGAATAAATAACAGCAACTCTGGGATTATTACAACAGCAACAGGAGGAGTAGTTAAGAAGGTTAAGGTGATATGGAGTGGTAGCAGTGGTAATCTTTATGTCTATGGTAAAAATGCAGCTTATGCCAGCGCAGAAGACTTGTATACAAATACGTCAGAAAATCATGGTAAGGCAGGAACTCTCCTTGGAACCATTGCTTACACAGACTCAAACAATGGTGCTGTATTGGAAATTAACAACGATACAGTGACATATATTGGTGTACGTTCAAAGAGCGGAGCCATATATATTTCACAGATTGAAATCACTTGGGCAGCACCTACACACACTCTCACATACGACGCTCATGGCGGTTCAGGAACAATGGCTGGTGCTGATAGTCAGTATCTTTATAATACAGTAGTAACTGTTTTGGCAAATGGCTATACTGCCCCTGAAAACCAAATGTTTGCTAAATGGAATGATAAGGCGGATGGCTCAGGCAAAGACTACGCTGTAGGAGACACATTGAAGATGCCTAGAAATGATAAAACATTATATGCTATTTGGCAAGATGCTTGCAACACAACAGCTACAATGGCTGCCGCCACAGCTACAAAAGAATATGTGAACACAGCAGGTACACCAAGCTTTAAGATTAATCTTAGCTCGGCAGTAAGCGCATTGAGTGAATGCTCGGAGATCTCAGAATACGGCTTTGTTTACAGTACAGAAAATACAACTCCTACAGTTGGCGGTGAAAACTGCACAAAGATTGTGAAGGGTAATGCTAACCCAACAGTTAATGAGGCTTTTACTGATGAAATCGCTAATGCACCGCTTAATACAACTTACTACGTCCGCTCGTTTGCAACCAATATCGTGGGAACAGCTTACAGCCCTGCAGTGGCATCAGTCTCAACAGGCGATGCTTATAATCACTATACCATCAGCTATACAACCAATGGTGAAGACGAGGCTAGCACAACTACAATCTATGAAGGTAACAAGATTAGCAATCTTATTGAGCCTACAGCAGCCAATATTCCAGCAGGCTACACCTTCGTTGGATGGAGCGCAAGTGCTGTCGTATTGACAGATGAAGAGCCAACATTCGTTGAAAATGGTGGTAGTATTACTGGTGATATGTCATTGGAAGCAGTGTTTGCAATAAAAACTGAAGACGAACAGATTGCTGATAATTATTTAACAATTACAAATAAAAACTTTACCGATGCTTTGGGTAGCTCATATAGTACAGAAACAATCGTAAAAACTATTGGTACAACAAATTATAATATAGAAGTAAATGCATGTGAACAGAGTAGTTTGTGCCAAATGAGAGACAATGCAACTCTTAGTTATATTTATGTGCCAACTTTGCCAGGAAATATTACAAATATTTCTACAACAGAGTGCCATAATGCTGGAGATAATGATTATACGGGCACAATTCATATTAAGAATAAGAAAACAAGAGGAAATGTTGATACAGATGATATTACAAAATCAGAATTGTCAAATGCGACATCATTCAGCATCAATCTGACAGGCAATGATAAGTCATTCTATTTGCTGACAAGCGCAGGTCTTAGAATAAAGGATCTCACCATTACCTATAGAGCAGAAACAATGATTGTTACTTACTCCAACTACTGCACATCAGTGTCAGCCATTGAGGACGATGACCTTCCTATCAATAACGATAATGAATTAACAGAAAGCTTCACAATTTCTGGTGTCAACTATTTGGATACTTATATCATTGTTCCAAATGGCATAACATTAACTGTGAATGGAACGCTTGGAAACTCTGATCCTGATTTCCTTGTTATCAAAGACGGCGGCCAGCTTATCTGCTCCAACTCAGTAGCTGCAACATTCAAGAAGACTATGCCAACCCCTGCAGCTCCATCAACAAAAGACGAGCCTGTGGATGTCTACGGCTGGGAGCTCATCTCTTCACCAGTGCACGACGACAATCCCTCGACTATTGCCGTTACCAACGTAACAAACTTAACCACCAGCACTTACGACATGTTTGCTTACGACGAAGAAAATAGTCAGTGGCTTAACCAGAAAAACAATGGTGGTGCAGCTGGCTTCTCGAGCCTTAGCAACGGTCAAGGCTATATGTATCGTAACAACGGTCAGGAACTCAGCTTCGTGGGTAACACCAACGTCGAGACATTCACAAAAGACCTTACATACACCCCTGGCGACCTCGCAGGCTTCCACCTCGTAGGTAACCCATATTCTGAAAGCATCACTCTGATGAATACAACATTGTTTAGCGCAACAGAACAACTTGACACACAGTTGTCAGCTTACTATATCTTGGAAAACAATGGAAGCGCCTGGAAGACAGATTTGGCAGCAAACACACCAATTGCCAACAAGCAAGGTTTCCTCATCCAGATTCCTTCGGATGCAACAAAGATCCAGTTCAGCAGAACAGCACGCACTGTTGATCCTGGCAAGAAAAACCACGACAATATCAAGTTCATGGTTGCCAACAGCCAGTTCGAAGATGTCACCTACGCATTGTTCGACAAAGCTCTGCCTCTGAACAAAATCGACCACCGCAACTCAGAGGTTCCGATGATTTACATCAACCAAAACAATCAGGATTACGCAGTGGCTACAATGACCGACGACACCAAGGCGTTCAACCTCGGTTTCAAGGCTGGCACAATGGGCAAATACACCTTGAGCTATAAAGCCGACGGCAACTTCGACTATATCCACGTCATCGACCGCATGACTGGCGAAGACATCGACATGCTCCTCGAAGGCGAGTACAGCTTCATCGGCACTCCTAACGATAACGCGAACCGTTTCATCGTGAAACTCGGCTACAACGCCGGCAACGAATCATCTGAAAATGAAATCTTCGCCTATCAGAGCGGCAACGACATCGTCGTCAACGGCGAAGGCGAACTGCAGGTGTTCGATGTCATGGGACGTATGGTGATGACACAACGCATCAACGGCATTGAGACAATCAACGTTCCGACGAACGGCATGTACATCTTCAGATTAAATGAAAAGGTTCAGAAAATTGTTGTTGAATAAAATAATAGGAGGATAATAAAATGAAAAAGATATTATTTGCAATCGCTATAGTTATGATGCTTGGTTTAACAGCCAACGCTCAAGGTAAAAAAGACGCATTCTTCAACAGTGGCTGGGATAATGACGATTACACTCGTGGCACTGGCAACGGTGTATTCCCAGCCGTTCTCGGTGGACAACTTGGCGGTTTAACCGGCGACCAAAACGCGCCTCTGGGCACTGGCCTCTTGGTGCTTACCGCCCTTGGTGCAGGCTACGCCGTTGCTCGCAAGAAGCGCAGCTAATAGCTAGCGGCTTAAAAACAGCCCTAATTGGCGAGGGCTTTACGCCAAACTACAGAGATGTAGTTTTATATGTTTAGTTTTGTTAGGCCCCTCAACGCTGTGACAGCGCGGGGCCTTTTTAGTTGGAAAGTTTGAGCTGCAAGGAACTTTTTTTTGCAAAAAATACTTGACAAATTGCAGGTTTTGTCTTATCTTTGCAAAAAGATTCTAAAATCCATTATTTATGGAAAACAACAGTTTATCTATTTATGACGATGACTATTTAAGGTCTAAAATTTACATCATCAGAGGAGTTCAGGTGATGTTGGATTTCGATTTGGCAGAGATTTATGGATATTCAACCATGCGGTTAAACGAACAAGTCAAGAACAACATTGAGCGATTTGATGATGATTTTCGATTTCAACTGAATGATTACGAGTTTAAAAACTTGATATCGAAATTTTCGATATCAAGATGGGGCGGAACACGTAAACTGCCATATGCATTTACCGAATTAGGAATTTATTCTCTTATGATGGTTCTTAAAGGCGATTTGGCGGTACAGCAAAGCAAAAAGTTAATTAGACTTTTTAAAAAGCTAAAAGACTTTGCTATCCGAACTAAATACATATTGCCTAACGATGAGTTACATGTGCTTGCCATTCAAACCCAAAACAACACCAACGATATCCTACATATTAAAGAGCAGATGGTTACGCGAGATGAACTATCGTTAGTCATTAAAGATTTCACCGATCCTAATATTAAAAAAGATTACCTTTTTTATAATGGTCAAACTGTAGAAGCAGACATAGCCTACTCTGAAATATATTCTTATGCTAAGGAAACAATTCATATCGTTGATAATTATATCAGTTTGAAAACTTTGGTTTTGCTAAAAGCTGTGAAGCCCAACGTGAAGGTAACCATTTTCTCTGATAACATTAATCATGGTCTTCATCAGACCGAGTTTGATGATTTCAAAAAAGAATATCCTAGTGCCAATATTACGTTGGAACCAACCGGAGGGATATATCATGATCGCTACATTTTTATTGATAGCGGCACTAAAAATGAGATGGTTTTCCACTGCGGAGGTTCGTCGAAAGACGGTGGCAAAAGGGTTACATCAATCACCAAAGTCGAAGACGTGATGCTGTATCAGAATATCATCAACAGATTGCAAAACAACCCGAAATCATCTTTAAGAAATCTATTAAACTACTAAGCCAATAGCTATTTCTTTTTCTTCAATAAAGAAATCGTGCGACAGCAGTGGAGATTTTTTCAAAAATCCGCAGAAGTTTGGAGCAATTAGCCATTATTTTATGTGGGTGTTTTTAACAACTAATTTCGTATCTTTGCGCTTTCAAAGCATCGCAATTCAACCATAATCATGAAGAAAGCATTAAATCTGTTTTTTGTGCTGTTGGTTTCGCTGGCGGCATGTGCGCAAAACAAAATCAACCTCGACAACGTTGAAATCCCGGCGCGGCTGAGCGACCGCACCGAGCGCATCATCACCCACATGGGCTACACCGTTTCGTACAACGCCGACTGGAAGATTCCCAACTGGGTGGCATACGAGCTTACTGATGTTGAGGTGGCAGGCGAGGAGCCACGTGCCAAGAAGTTTGTGCCCGATCCGATGGTGCCCAAATACGAGTCGGCCACAACCGACGATTACAAAAACTCGGGCTGGGACCGAGGTCACATGGCACCGGCTGCCGACATGAAGTGGCATCAGCAAGCCATGCGCGAGTCGTTTTACCTTTCAAACGTCTGCCCGCAAAACCACAATCTGAACGGCGGCGTGTGGAAAGATTTGGAGGAGCAAGTGCGCGACCTGGCAGCTCAAAAGGGGCACATCTACGTGGTTTGTGGCCCAATCGTAAGCGATGATTATCAAACAATTGGAGCCAACAATGTGGTGATTCCGAGCGCTTTTTTCAAGGTTCTTCTGCAGGAGGAAAACGACCGAATTCACACCATCGGATTCATTTACGAAAATGTTGCCGGTCGTCGCCCGATGTCAACCTACGCCATGACAGTCGACGAGGTGGAAGCGCTTACCGGCATTGACTTTTTCCCGTCTTTACCCGACAAAATCGAAAAAAGGGTAGAGGCCGAAGTCGACTTCACCCAGTGGACCGTGAAGCCGTAGGGGTAGAAAAATTTAAAAATATTTACGCACTAATCAAAAAAAGTATTATATTTGCAATCGATTTATCCCCCGTAGGTGAGAAAGACTACGGCCCGCCACCTCTAAACGGGTGGCTTATTTTTTCTCATACTTTTAAAAAAAGGTCTAATAGATAAAAAAATAATCACCAAATCCAAAAATTAATTCTATTTTTGCAGTTTCAGTTCGGGGCAAAATCCGGACTGCTTACAACTATTGTTCTTTGAAAATCAACAAAACTAAACATTAACAAACAAAACTAAACAAAATGAAAAGAAAAATTACATCTCTGACGACAGCCATAATTGTGCTGTTTTTAATCCTATTTACCCTACCGGGAACGTGCTGGGGGCAAGAACAGATAACCTGGGAAAGAGTAACTTCAACCCAAACACTCTTTGACGGTGGAACCTTTATCATGGGTTACGAAAACACAGCAAAATCAGGCACAATAGTACCGCTACGCAGTAAAGATTCAGATGCAACGACATCGGCTAATGGTTACTTTAATACAGGAACTACCAATAGTAGCTCTACTAATGGAACAATCACTATGTCAAATCTGACAGGAGTAACAACGAGCGACTATGAAGTTTATATCACCGGAATAAAAGTCACTGAAAACAATCAACAAGTATATAAGTATATTAATATTCAAAGGAATAACAGTAGCGGTAATTATTATGGCGCTACTTCAGGAGGAACAACTTCTAATAAAGGACGTTTATATACTTCAGGTAATTCGAATGAGACTAATCTGTTGCCCGAATGGTCAAGTGAAACAAACAACCAGTTCAAACTTACAGCAAATGTAACGGGGCAATATAAATACCTAAAATATAACACAGGGTCACCTCGATTTGCTTTCTATAATTCTGCTGGTGAAAAAATAGTTTTTTACAAGAAAGTTGTTAAACATACACTTACATACGCTCCTTCTAATTATGGTAGCATTGGTGGTGTGGTTTATAATACATCAACAGCGGTTGCATCAGGTGCTTCAGTTGCTGAAGGCGGTAAAGTAACTCTCACTGCACAAGCGGATGATGGCTATACATTCTTGTCATGGAGTGATGGTAGTGACAATAATTCTACATTATCAAGCACAACCACAAATCCAACCACTTTCACAATGGGAACAGCAGATGTAACAATCACGGCAAACTTTGTTGCTGGCACAGCATATACTATCACAGCGCAAAGCAATAACAACAACTATGGAACAGTTGCCCTTAACGGAAATGTTATCACAGCAAATCCTGCTGCTGGCTATACTTACGCAAGCCCGGCATATACAGTATTGTCAGGTGCTGCTACAGTTGAACAAAACGGAAACGAATTCACGGTTACACCAACATCCGACTGTACAGTGACAATTAACTTTGCAGCTATTCCAACACATACTGCAACCTTTAGCGTCAACGGAGAGACAACTTCTAACGACTTCTATGAAGGTCAAGCTATTGCATTCCCAGCCAATCCTGCTGCAATCAATGGCAAGTCATTTGTAGGGTGGTACACTGCAGAATATACTAATGCGACCATTGCGCCTTCATATGTTAACACGGCGACTGCCACGATGGGAAACGGCGATGTTACTTACTATGCTGTGTTTGCAAATGTTACAACGACCTATTCTGAAACAGAAACAGAAATATCACAAACACATCAATATGATACATGGACGTATTCAGGCACAACAACAGATAAGTCAACATATCGTTTGTTTGCAGAGAACGCCTATATTGAGTCAACAACTTTCGATTTAAGTATACTTAAAGAAGTGGATGTTTATGCAGGAACTTTTGGAACGATTTCAGATAATGACAAAAAGAAGGTATCTATTGTGGCAGGTTCAACCACATGGGGAACAGCTTCTTTGTCAACAAATAGCGCAACTACAAAGAATGATATTACCAGTTCTGTAAGTCTATCTGGTAATGGTCAGTTACACATTGTCGCGGGTGGAGGTGATGGTTCAAACAACGGTATTCGTATTTCTAAGGTTGAAATAATCACAAAGAAGGCTACAACAACTACAACTAACTACTGCACAACAGTTGTAATTACATATTCAGTAACATACGATGCTAATGGTGCAACATCAGGTACAGTTCCTACAGACAACACTGCATATACAAGTGGTCAATCTGTAACTGTTGCTGGCAATACTGGCAGTCTTGCAAAAACCGGCTATGCCTTTGGTGGTTGGAACACACAGGCAGACGGTCTTGGCACTAACTACGCTGTAGATGCAACATTCAACATTAATACAAACACAACACTCTACGCTAAGTGGATTGTCAAAACCATAACTGGTCTTGGATACACAGGCGCACCTACCAAAACCACCTATAATGATGGAGAAAGCTTCGACCCTACAGGTTTAACAGTTACTGCGACCTATAATGATGAATCTCAAGAGGATGTTACAGAATCTGTAACATGGACTCCAGATCCATTAACAGCAGGCACAACCTCTGTTACAGGAACTTATATGGAACAGACAGTCAACGTAAGCGGACTTACAGTAAACGCTGTTCCTGGTACTGCTGCTAATCCATACACAGTAGCAGCGGCTATTACATATATCAACACTTTAGGAAACAATACTCTTTCTCCTAACGATGTTTATGTGAGTGGCATTATATCTCAGGTAGATAGTTACAATTCCACATATAATTCAATTACATATTGGATTTCTGATAATGGCACGACCACAGGACAAATGGAAGTCTATGGTGGTTTGGGAATAAGTGGCGCTGCTTTTTCTGCCAAAGCAGATTTAGCAGTTGGTGATATTGTAACTGTTAAAGGTAAAGTTAAATTATATAATAACACAACTCCAGAGTTTGATAAAGATAACCAACTTGTAAGCATCATACTTGTTGCTCCAACATTCTATCCTGAATCTGGTGCTGTGGCTTCGGGCAGTGCAATATCCATCACAGACGCGCAGACAGGTTCCACAATTTATTATACTACAGATAACAGTGATCCAACAACAAGCAGTACTGTATATGATGCAAACAACAAGCCTACCATTTCAGCAGCAACAACAATCAAAGCTATAGCGACAAAGAGCGGCTATACTAATAGCGAAATATCTTCAGCTACATATACTATTTTATCTCCAGCCAAAGCTCCAGAATTCTCATCAGAAGCTGGCACATATAATTATGTTTTGAGCGTTACACTTAGCACCGAAACTGAAGGTGCCGACATTTATTATACAACCGATGGCTCCAACCCGACAACAAGCAGCACAAAATACACAGGGGCTATTTCTGTTAGTACAACAACGACTATCAAAGCTATCGCCGCAAAAGAAGGTATGGCAAACAGTACTGTTTCTGAAGCTACTTATACAATGAATATACCAGTTATCAATGCTGAAAATGTAAATTTAACATGCAGTGCAACTTCAGGTTCAATCGCTTATACAATAACTAATGAGGTAGATGGTGGCGTTATTACATCTGCTGAAATTTCTAACGACAGTCCAGTAGGTTGGCTCACAGTAAACGGAAGCAACCCATTTGCAAATCCAATAGGTTTAACCTGCGCAGCGAATGAAACCGAATCAAATCACACCGCTATTGTCACTCTTACCTATACTTATAATACAAATAAGACTGTAACAAAAGCTATCACAGTAACACAAGCTAAAAGAGACTATGCTATTTTGCCATTTGTTTGGGCTGGTGGTGTAAAAAACAATCTCGATAATACAACGGGTGTTACAACAAGTGGTTTAGGAAGTGACTATGCTGACGCAAATGCTCCTTATCAAGTAAAAATGGATGGAGCTAACGACTATATTCAGATTAAAACAGACTCTCAACCAAGCAAGGTAACTGTGGAGGTGAAAATGATTGGTGGAGGTGACACATCGAAGATTAAGGTACAAGAATCTTCAAATGGTTCCTCATTCACAGATGTGCAAGAACTAACAATCAGTGGAAAACAAAATGAAATTGTGACTCTTACAACGACCTATTCTTTCGCTACCACGACACGTTATGTAAAGATAATTAAGTCTGTTCAGGGAAGCAATATTGGCGTTGGTCCTATTACTATAGATATTAGTGGTTCAAAAACAATAGATAACTTAGCTATCACTGAATATAATACTATTACAATTAGCAATGGAAGTATACTTATTGTTGAAGGTACATTAACAAATGGTGGCACTGCTGCCAACCTCATCATCGAAGATGGCGGTCAGCTTATCTGCGGCAATTCAGTCGAAGCAACGGTTAAAAAGTCAATTGCCGATGCCGGTGCAAAAGATGCTAAAGACCACTGGTACACAATTTCAGCCCCTGTTCACACGGGCTCTAACAATTATGTAACAATAGGTGCTTCAACAACTGTCAACCTCACCAATAACGGTGCCTACGACATGTTCGCATACGAAGAGTCATCTCATACTTGGATTAACCAGAAACCATACAATGAAGTAGGCGGCTTCGATAAAATGTACGCAGGTCAAGGTTATATGTACCGTAATTCAGGTAATGAGCTTTCCTTTGTCGGCAACACAACTGTTGGCGCTGTCGATATAGCATTGTCTTACACTACAGACCTTGATGTCGCTGATCTTAAAGGCTTCAACCTCATCGGCAATCCTTACACGCACAGCATAGCTAAAGGCTCAGGCAAGGCCATTGACAATACCAAGCTTTCAACCGGTTGCTATGCATTAACAAATTCTGGTACTTGGACTATAATTGAAGATGGCGCTGAGATTAAACCAAATCAAGGTATCCTTGTTGAGGTATCAGAAGCTGTCGCAGATTTCCAGATCAAAGATATCAATTATGTAGCTCCAACTCCTGATCCTGGAAAATACAAGAACGATAATATCAAATTTATTGTCGAGAGTTCTGAATATTCAGATGCCGCTTACGCTTGGTTTGACAAAGGTTACGGTTTAACCAAAATAAACCATCGCAACGAAAGTGCTCCAATGCTTTACATTCCTCAGGATGACAACAACTATGCTATCGCCACAATGACCGACGACACCAAGGCGTTCAATCTCAACTTCAAGGCCGCTACAGCAGGCAAGTACACCTTGAGCTATAAAGCCACTGGCAATTACAATTATCTCCACGTCATCGACCGCCTTACAGGTGCCGATGTCGATATGCTGCTCGAAGGTGAATACAGTTTCATTGGCACTCCGAAAGACAGCGAAAATCGTTTCATTGTCCATCTTGAATACATGCCTAATTATGGTGAAGACGGCAACGACATCTTCGCCTACCAGAGCGGCAGCGACATCTATGTGAGCGGCCAAGGCGAATTGCAAGTATTCGACGTCACTGGTCGCCGTGTGATGACCACAATAATCAATGGTGCGGAATCAATCAATCTCTCTGCCCAGGGTGTTTACATCTTCAAACTCAATGAAAAAGTCCAAAAAATTGTTGTTCGCTAAAAATTATGAAAGGAGAAATTAAGATGAAAAGGATATTATTTGCAATCGCTATAGTTATGATGCTTGGTTTGACAGCCAACGCTCAAGGTAAAAAAGACGCATTCTTCAACAGTGACTGGGACAATAACGATTACAATCGTAGCACTTCCAACAATGTGTTTCCAGCCGTCCTGGGTGGACAACTTGGCGGTTTAACCGGCGACCAAAACGCTCCTCTCGGCACCGGCCTCTTGGTGCTTACCGCTCTTGGTGCAGGATACGCTGTAACTAGTAAAAAGAGACGTTAAACTTTAGACAACTACTCGAGCCCGCAGCGATGCGGGCTTTTTTTGTACATTTAGAATAAACAATTTGTTATTTTTGCAAAAAATTTCAATTATGCTTCAAAAAGGATTATCTTATACTTCAACAACGACTGTGAATTCGAGCAACACCGCCCGCACTTACGGCTCGGGCGGCTTGGATGTTTTTGCAACGCCGGCAATGATCGGATTGATGGAAAACGCTGCAATGACTGCAGTTGAGAACGATTTGCCAGAAGGCTCGTCGACAGTCGGCGCCCACATCAGCACATCGCACATCAAGCCTTCAAAACTTGGCGCAACGATAAAAGCAACCGCAGTTTTGGAAGAAATCGACGGACGCAAGCTTACATTCCGAGTATCGGCATCAGACGACGAAGGCCTCATCGGCGAAGGCACTCACATTCGCTACATCGTTGACATTGAACGCTTTATGGCGAAGCTCAAATGATTAAAACCTTAGCCATCAACGGTTTGGAAATCCGCTACGAGTTCAAACGCTCGCATCGTCGCAGCGTAGTCGCCAAAATACGTCGCGACGGCGTGATTGAAGTCCGCGCGCCGCTGCTATACCGCGAAAGCGACATGATAGCATTCCTAAACCAGCACCGAAGATGGATTTTCAATCATCTCGACAGGCTGCAAAACGCTGAAAATCAACAGAAAAAGTTTATTAACGGCGAATTGCATTATTACCTAGGCAAGCAGTACGAGCTAAAGGTGTTGGTCGGCCACAAAAACTCGGTTAGCATTGATGGCAATTATCTGATTGCCTATGTAAAATCGCCCGAGCTAGTTGAAAATCAGCTGAATAAATGGTACAGAAACCAAGCGAAAACAGTTTTCAGTGAGCTGCTGCCTCCGATCATCGAGAAATTCAGGAAATACAATGTGGCTCCGGCCAAAATCAGCATCCGCGATATGCGGTCGAGGTGGGGTAGTTGCTCGAGAAGAGGCAACATCAGCCTTAATTTACAGCTGATTAAGCTCAACGAAAACTGCATCCGCCAGGTGATGATTCACGAAATGTGCCACCTTGTCTACTTCAACCACCAAGCGGGGTTTTATGCCTTGATGGATGAGATGATGCCGGATTGGAGATTATGGAAGAAGGAGCTTAAGTTCCTTTAACTCTTCTTTCAATTTGTTGGCGTTTTCAAAGCGTATTGCATTGATTCCTACAGCTTTAGCGCCTTCGACGTTTTTCTGATTATCGTCAATAAACAAACTTTCCTCGGCCTTCAGATTGAAAGTATTCAGAATGGTGTGGAAAATCTCGGGATTAGGCTTCAGTTGCTTCACTTCACCCGAAACAATAATCTTGTCAATTAGGCTGAAGATGCGATACTTTTTCTGCACTGTCGGGAATGTCTCGGCCGACCAGTTGGTAAGACCGTAAATCACTGGGAATCCATTGCTTTTCAACGACTTAATCAGGTCGTACATACCCGGTATTTCATCGCCCATGGTATCCATCCAGTTGGTTTGATACAGCTTCAGAGCTTCAGCATATTTCGGGAACATAGCCGTACGCTCTTTCACCGCCTGCTCAAAGGGCTTACCACCGTCCATCTCGGCATTCCACTGGCTATTGCACACATTCTCAACGAAATAATTCGCCTCTTCAATGTCATTGAAATACTTATCAAAAAGGTAATGTGGATTCCAATCCACCAACACACCACCAAAATCAAAAATAATATTCTTTATCATACACTTCAAACTGTCAACTGTCAACTGTCAACTCTAAACTTTTAATAATCTCATCAGTTTCATCAATCGTAAACCACCGATAATCACTATTCTTTCGTAACCACGTCATCTGCCGCTTGGCATATTGCCGGGTGTTGATCTTAATCTGCTCCACAGCCTGCTCCAAACTGCATCGGCCATCAAGATAATCAAACAACTCCTTATAACCGACTGTGTTTAATGAGTTTAGATGCCGTTTCGGATACACCGAGCGCACTTCGTCGAGCAATCCTTGCCGCATCATCATGTCGACGCGCTTGTTGATTCTTTCAATCAACTTATCTCTGTCCCAAAGTATCGCCAGTTTTATGATGTCAAAATCGCGTTTTACAACATTTCGCTGCCTGAAAGTGGAGTAGGGCTTGCCTGTTTGATAAAAAACCTCCACAGCGCGCTGCAAACGCCTCGGGTTTTGCCGATCGACCACCCCATAATATTCCGGGTCATTCTTCTCGACTTCACGCTGCAGAGCCTCCAAACCGCCTTCTTCCAACATCCGCGTAACCTTGGCCCTGACGTCGTCGTCAATATCGGGCATCGAGTCCAATCCGTTGCACACCGCATCGATAAAAAGCCCCGATCCACCGGTCATTACGGCTACATTTTTAGCCTTAAAGTATTGCTTTAGATAATTCAGCACATCTCTTTCATAATCAGCCACATCATATTTATCTTCAATGCTCAGATTATGAACAAAACGATGCTTCACTTGAGCCAGTTCATCTGCTGTTGGAGCGGCCGTTCCAATCGACAATTCTTTGTAAAACTGACGGCTGTCGGCCGAGATTATTTCAGCGTCAAAAGCCTTGGCAAACTTTATCGCCGTCGCCGTTTTTCCCGACGCGGTAGGGCCAGCCAGTACTATGAGATGCTTGTTTTCCAAAATAGAATTATTTAACAGGAACAGGTCCGTTTGATTTCACTTCGACAGGCTCGGTAACCTCGCAAACCACCTTCAATCCGAGCTTTTCGCCCTCGGCCTTCATAAACTGATAAGCTTCCTCGAAATTGTTGCCGATGATGCCGTCCAAAATGGCTTCACGGATGGCGGTTTTAATCACACCCACGTCGCGGCACTCAGGAATTCCGAAGGTTTTCATAATGACAGTGCCGTCGACAGGCGGCTGCCAGTTGCGCAAGTGGTCTTTAGCCTCAATTTCTTTCAGTTTGCGTCTGACAATCTGGAAATTATTGTGGAAACGGGCTTTCTTTTCTTCATTTTTCGAGGTAATATCTGCGTCGCAAAGAGTCATCAAATCATCGATATCGTCGCCTGCATCGAACAGCAAACGCCTTACAGCTGAATCAGTTACAATGTCTTGAGCCAACACGATAGGGCGGAGGTGGAGGTAAACCAACTTCTCCACATATTTCATCTTCTCGTTGAGCGGAAGGCGGAAGTTGGCGAAAATCTTAGGCACCATCTTGGCGCCCTTCACCTCGTGGCCATGGAAAGTCCATCCGAGTTCTTTTTCGAAACGCTTGGTTTGCGGCTTGGCTATGTCGTGCAGCACCGCAGCCCATCTGAGCCACAGGTCACCGCCGCTAACAGCAACATTATCAAGCACTTCCAATGTGTGATAGAAGTTATCCTTATGTCCTTTGCCTTCCTGAATCTCAACGCCTTTCAAGGCCGCCATCTGCGGAAAAATCAAAGGCAGCAAACCGCATTTGTCGAGCAGTTTGAAACCTATGCTCGGCACGCTCGACATGAGTATCTTGTTCAGCTCCTCAGTCACGCGCTCCATTGATATAATCTTGATTCTCTGAGCATTACGGCGTATCGCCTCAAACGATTCAGCCTCAATCATGAAATGCAGCTGTGTGGCGAAACGGATGGCTCGCATCATACGCAGAGGGTCGTCGGAGTAGGTGATATCAGGGTCAAGGGGCGTGCGGATAATCTTGTCTTCAAGGTCATTGACGCCGCCAAACGGGTCGACAAGCTCACCGAAGTTATTCTCATTCAACGATATAGCCATCGCGTTGATGGTGAAATCACGACGGTTTTGGTCGTCTTCAAGTGTGCCGTTTTCGCAGGTTGGCTTGCGGCTGTCGGCAGTGTACGATTCCTTGCGGGCGCCCACAAACTCAATCTCGTGGCCGTCAACATTGATCATAGCAGTGCCGAAGCGGCCGTAGTATTTCACATGCTTTCGGCCAGGCAGCAACTCGGCGGTTTTCCTGGCCAACTCGATGCCGCTTCCAACCGTAACCACATCAATGTCATTCGACGGGCGATGCAGCAGCATATCACGCACGTAGCCGCCCACTATGTATGTTTCAAATCCCAACTCACGGCTGGCTGCGGTGATTACCTTGAAAAATCTGTTATCTATTTTGTCCTTCAGATTCATTGATTTACAATGGTCATTTTCTGTTTGTCGGCATCGTAATCAATCACAATTTTCGCACCCTTTTCAGGATGTGATTTGATGATTTCCTCGGCCAACACATCTTCCACATATTTCTGAATGGCACGCTTCAGCGGGCGGGCCCCATACTGCTGGTCCCAACCTTTCTCGATGATGAAATTGCGCGCCTTGTCGGTCAACTCGAGCGACAAACCCATCTCATCGACCATCTCGAACACTTTCTTCAGCTCGATATCGATAATCTTGCCAATGCTTTCCTTATTGAGCGAGTCGAATATCACCACCTCGTCGATTCTGTTGAGGAATTCGGGCGCAAACGAGCGTTTTAAGGCGTTTTCTATCACTCCGCGGCTGTATGTATCCTTTGAATCCTTCTTGGCCTGCGTGCCAAATCCGACGCCTTGTCCAAAGTCCTTCAGCTGACGCGAGCCGATGTTGGATGTCATAATGACAATGGTATTCTTGAAATCAACCTTACGGCCCAGCGAATCGGTCAGTTGGCCGTCGTCAAGCACCTGCAGCAGCAAGTGGAACACATCGGGATGAGCTTTCTCGATCTCGTCCAAAAGCACGATAGAGTAGGGCTTGCGGCGAACTTTTTCGGTAAGCTGACCGCCTTCTTCGTAGCCCACATATCCTGGAGGCGCTCCAACCAGACGCGACACGGCGAATTTTTCCATATATTCACTCATGTCGATACGAATCAATGCGTCTTCCGAATCAAACAGATATTTGGCCAAAACCTTTGCCAGATAAGTCTTTCCGACGCCTGTCGGGCCTAGGAAAATAAAGCTGCCGATAGGTCTGTTCGGGTCTTTCAAGCCTGCGCGGTTGCGGCGGATTGCCTTGACCACATTTTTAATAGCGTCGTCTTGTCCGATAACCGTTCCCTCAAGCTCTTTCTCCATATTCATCAGTCGGTCGCTTTCGTTTTGAGCTATACGCTGCACCGGCACTCCGGTCATCATTGCCACCACCTCGGCCACATTCTGCTCGCTGACGGTCTCGCGATGATGATTGGTGTCGTCATCCCAGGCTTTCTTGGCGTTTTCAAGCTTTTCGGCCAGATGTTTCTCCTCGTCACGATACTTGCCGGCATCCTCGAAACGCTGCTCTTTGATGGCTTGTTTCTTCGATGTCTTGATCTCTTCAATCGACTGCTCAAGCTCGGTTATCTCGGCGGGAACGTGAATGTTGCCGATATGCACTCGGGCACCGGCCTCGTCCAAAGCGTCAATGGCCTTGTCGGGCAGGTGACGATCGGAGATGTAGCGGTTGGTCAGCTTCACGCAGGCTTCGATAGCCTCGGGCGAATACTTCACCAGATGATGGTCTTCGTAGCGACCCTTGATATTGTTCAGAATCTGCACGGTCTCCTCAGGCGATGTAGGTTCAACCAAAATCTTCTGGAATCGGCGTTCCAAAGCGCCGTCTTTCTCGATATACTGACGGTATTCGTCGAGGGTGGTCGAGCCTATGCACTGCAGCTCGCCACGAGCCAAAGCCGGCTTGAACATATTTGACGCGTCGAGCGAGCCGTTGGCATTGCCAGCGCCTACAATCGTATGAATTTCATCGATGAATATGATGATATCCGGATTTTTCTCCAGCTCGTTCAGCATGCCTTTCATGCGTTCCTCAAACTGTCCTCTGTATTTTGTGCCGGCCACCACCGAACCCATATCAAGCATCACAATGCGCTTGTTGAACAGGTTTCTGGCCACCTTGTGCTGCACTATGCGCTGCGCCAATCCTTCGACTATGGCTGTTTTGCCGACACCCGGATCACCAATCAGAATAGGGTTGTTTTTCTTGCGGCGGCTCAAAATCTGAGCAATGCGTTCCAACTCGGTCTCACGTCCGACGATAGGATCGAGGCGCCCCTCTTCAGCCGCCTTGGTCAGATCGCGGCCAAAGCTGTCAAGAACTGGTGTGTTTGACTTCGACTTGCCTTGTTTTTGAGGCGTGTCGGTGGCTTTCACAGGGCCTTCGTCTTCCTCATCCTCGTCTTGGAAAACATCGCGTGGCATTTCGGCCATATCGTTACGGCTTTTGGCCGGATGATTTGGCGCCAGCTTCTCAACCTCCTGTTTGTATTTGCTAAATGTAATTCCTTCATACTCAAGGCGTTGCGATATAATATTATTATCATCGTGCAGAATGGCCAGCATCAGATGCTCCGACGCCACCTGTTCGCTGTTGAAATCCTTAGCCACTATATAGGTGAACTTCAGGGCACGCTCGGCCTGCTTGGTCAAAGGAAGGTTGTCGGTATTGCCGCTCAAAATATTGTTGGTTTTTATCGATGCCTCGAGTTTCTGCCTGAACATCTCAATATCCAGATCCATATTTCTGAGAATCTGCACCGCATTGCTGTCTTTATCGTCAATCAAACCCAAAAAGATATGCTCCAGTCCAATGTACGGGTTGCCCATCTTCACTGCCTCCTCGTGACTGTTGAACATAATCTCCTTAACTCTCGGTGAAAATTTCTGATCCATAAATACTCATATTTTCAACCTGCAAAAATACAAAAATATTTGGTATATGCAGCCGTTTTGGTATGATTTTTGAGGCCGCGAAAAATAATTGAAATTATGCAAGAAAAATTTGTTTCCGAATGGATTTTTTTTGTACTTTTGTAAATTGTTTTTTGGAATTTTAAAAATTAAAGAAAAGATAAATGGAAGAACAGTTTGAAGGTGAAAGAATAGTCCCGATTGGCATTGAGGATCACATGAAAACGAGTTACATCGACTATTCGATGTCGGTTATCGTGGCGCGTGCTTTGCCCGATGTCAGAGACGGTTTGAAACCTGTTCACCGCCGTATCCTTTATGGAATGATGGACATGGGCGTCCTTTCGAATCGCCCGTACAAGAAATCAGCAAAGGTGGTGGGCGAAGTTTTAGGTAAGTATCACCCGCACGGTGACTCGTCAGTGTACGACGCAATGGTTCGTCTGGCTCAGGATTGGAGCATGCGTTATCCTCTGATTGACGGTCAGGGTAACTTCGGCTCGATGGATGCCGACCCTCCGGCGGCTATGCGTTACACCGAGGCCCGTTTGAGAAAGATGGCCGAGGAAATGCTTGCCGACCTCGACAAGGACACTGTCGACTTTATGAACAACTACGATGATTCCGAACAGGAACCTACAGTTTTGCCATCATTATTCCCCAACCTTTTGGTCAACGGAGCCAGCGGTATCGCTGTGGGTATGGCAACCAACATGCCACCTCACAACCTGAGCGAGGTGATTGACGGTATCATCGCTTACATCGACAACAACGACATCACAATCAGCGAGTTGATGGAATACATCAAGGCTCCTGACTTCCCGACAGGCGGCATAATTTACGGCTACGAGGGAGTGAAAGACGCCTTTGAGACAGGCCGCGGACGCATTGTGTTGCGTGCAAATACAACTATTGAGGAACATAACGGTCACGAGCGCATCATAGCCACATCGGTGCCTTACCAAACCAACAAGGCCGACATGATCAAGCGTACAGCCGACCTCATTGGCGAGAAGAAACTCGACGGCATTGCCGACATCCGCGACGAAAGCGACCGCAACGGTCTGCGTATTGTTTACGACTTGAAACGCGACGCCGTGTCGAGCGTGGTGTTGAACAAGTTGTTCCAGATGACAGGTCTGCAAAGTTCGTTCAGTGTGAACAACGTCTGCCTGGTGAACGGTCGTCCTTACACATTGAATCTGAAGCAGTTGATTCAATATTACGTGGAGCACCGTCATCAGTGTGTGGTGCGTCGCACACAATACAATTTGCGTGAGGCCGAAAAGAGAGCTCACATACTCGAAGGATTGGCCCGTGCCATCGACATCGTCGACCAGATTATCGCAACCATCCGCGCTTGTAAGGGCGGCTCGCAGGAAGCCAAGCAGGCATTGATGGATCAGTACGGATTTGACGATCCGCAGGCATCGGCAATCGTGGCCTACCGTTTAGGTCAGTTGGCCGGCCTCGAGATCAAGAAGATCATGGACGAGTTGGAAGAGCTGCACAAGACTATTGCTCATTTAAAAGAGGTGCTCGCCAGCCCGGCCATGCAGTTCGACATCATCAAGAACGAATTGCTTTATATTAAGGAGAAATACGGCGACGAGCGCAAGACTGCCATCGAGCGCACAGCCGAAGACTTCAAGATGGAAGACATCATCGCCGACGACGCAGTGGTTGTGACAATTTCACACCTCAACTACATCAAGCGCACCAACCTGACGGAATACCGCCGCCAGAGCAGGGGAGGCAAGGGCTCGAAAGGCTCCGACGCCCGCGACGAAGACTTCATCGAACAGATATTCGTGGCCACCAACCACAACTACATGTTGTTCTTCACAGAGAAGGGCAAGTGCTACTGGTTGCGTGTGTTCGAAATCCCTGAAGGCACCAAGGCAAGCAAGGGTAGAGCTATCCAGAATCTGATCCACCTCGACCCGGACGACAACGTCAAGGCCTACATCAACCTGACCAACATGTCGCCTGAATTCTGCGAGAATCACTATCTGACACTCATCACCAAGAAGGGTATCATCAAGAAGACCACCTTGGAGGCTTACTCACGTCCGCGTGCCACAGGTATCATCGCTCTTGGCATCCGCGAAGGCGACGAGCTGCTCGAAGCCAAGATGACCAGCGGCAACAGCGAGATTTTGATCGCGTTGAAGTCGGGTAGGGCCATCCGCTTCCCTGAATCGACAGTGCGTCCGATGGGCAGAACAGCATCAGGTGTGCGCGCCATCACAGTTGACGACGAGAACGACGAAGTTGTCGGCATGATTTGCATCGACGACCCGGCAACCAACGTGCTGGTGGTATCTGAAAAGGGCTACGGCAAACGTTCCGACCTTGAGGAATACCGCATCACCAACCGTGGCGGTAAGGGAGTCAAGACCATGAACATCACCGACAAGACCGGTCAGCTTGTAGCTATCAAAGACGTGGTCGACGGCGACGACCTCATGATCATCAACAAGTCGGGTATTTTGATCCGTATAGCCGTTGACACTCTGAGAGTTATGGGTCGTGCAACACAAGGCGTACGCCTGATCAACCTCCGCGACAACGATGAAATTGCAGCTGTCACAAAGGTCAAGGCTGAAGACATCGAAGAAGAAGATGAATTCGACGAAAACACGGAAAACGTTGAAAACACTGAGGCTTCAGACAATAACGAAGGCACAGACAACGTTAATACAGAAAATCAACAGGAAGTTTAACATTTAAATTATAGGAATAAAATGAAAAAAGTATTGTTCACATTAGCATTAGCAATTTTAGGACAATTTGCTATAGCACAGAACATGCAGGTGCAGAACGCTTTCAACAAGCAGAAGGAAGCACAGCAGTACATTGACCAGGCTGAGGCATTCAAGACTCAGAACAAGACCGACAAAGCTGCCAAGCAGATGCAGAATGCCAAGCTGACCATCCAGAAGGCTAAGGAAGCCATCGATTTGGCATCAGCTAACGATCAGACAATGAATCAGGCCAAGACATGGCACTATTATGCAGTTATTTACTATAAAATCGGTGCATATCCTGAGTTTGTCGACCTCGACCACAACGCTTTTGAAAAGACTCTGACCGCATTTGAGAAGATTAAAGCTCTCGACGATGAATACTACCAGAGAAACAAGAGAGAATTCCAGACTTACGGCGGTAACATCGGCGCACGTTACTACGACCTCGGTGCCAACAGCTACAACGAAGGCGATTTCGAAGACGCTTACAACAACTTCAAGAAAGCCTACGACGCAGCAGCAGTGGTCGGTGGCAAGGACAACAGCGCTTTGCTTAACGGCGCAATGTGCGCAATGAAGATCAACCGTTTCAACGAGGCTATCGAGATGCTGCAGACCATGCAGGCCAACGGCGTTGAAGAGCCGGCAGTTTATCAGAATCTGGCAGCCGCATACCGTGGTGCAGGCGACACCGACAAGATGCTTGAAACCATCCAGGTGGCAAGAGAAAAATTCCCGGAGGATGAAAACATCATGAACGAGATGATCAACGCTTATCTGACAGTGCACAGAGAGGACGAAATTATTCCTCAGATTGAGGAAATGGCCGAAAAGAACACTAATCAGCCTGTTTATTATTTCATCCTTGGTACAATCTACGGCAATCCTGAGTCAAAGCTCTACGACATTGAGAAATCTCTGTCAAGCTACGACAAGGCCATCGCCGAGAACGAAAACTACGCCGACGCTTATTACAATGCAGGCGCATTGCTGATTGACAAGGCATCACAGATTTATCAGGAGGCCAACGAAAAGGATCCAAGTCAGTATGCCAACTTCAACGCTTATCTGAAAGCTACCGACGACATGGCAGCCGAAGCTCAGACATACGATCAGAGAGCATTGCCATACGTTGAGAAAACTTATCAGCTTTTGCCGGATGACGCAGCCGTGAAGCAGGCTCTCAAAGGCATCTACACACGTTTGAAGATGAACGACAAAGCAGCTGAGTTAGATTAACAAACAAATTGATGGAGGCGAGAGTCTCCATCTTTTTCATGTAGCCTATTTAACATAATGTATATTATTTTGTATAAGTAATTAAAAATTAGTTTAGTCTTTAGTTGTTAGTCTTTAGTATTAGAGATTTAAGGTTGATTAAAAAATTCAAAAAAAACTAATGGCTAATGGTTTTAGGCTAATGGCTTTTTATTATATTTGCGGTTAGAAAATTAATAGATCATCATATATGGAAATCATTGGAAAAGTTGTACAATTAGGTACTTTGATTGAGGGCAACTCACCGCGCGGTCCTTGGAAAAAGCAGGAACTTATTATTGAAACTGTCGAACAATATCCCAAAAAAGTTTGTCTGATGTGCTGGAACGAACGCGTCAACGACGCCAACAGCCTCTTTGTCGGCCAAACCATCAAGGCTCAGATACGCATCGAATCACGCGAGTTTAACGGCAAATGGTACACCGACGTTACAGCCTTCCGCATTGATGTCGATCAGCCTAACGCCCAGGCTCCACAGCAGCCGCAGCAACCTCAGCCACAGCAGCCTCTGCCGCCAATCAACGACGATTATTTCGAGTCGGACAATGGCGACGATCTGCCGTTCTAATTAAGCTGTTTTATTTAGTATTTGATATTATTTGACCTGTATTCGGGTTGAATAACAGTTTGTTGTTCTTGACCGGAGCTACTTGTACTTCACCGAACTGATTGATAACCAAGCGTTTTTCGGCCAATGTTTTGTTATCATAAACTATTTTAACATTGCTCGAGGCCGGTATACGGTAGAACACCTTGTTCGCCTGAGGGGTTTTCATAATCTCGTCGCCCAAAGGCTCCACATTTGTCATGGCGTTTTTGCTATCAAACACTATCTTCACCTGATCGTTTTTGCCGCCGTAAATCACTGTGTTTGCGTTAGCCTGCGACTTTTCAGGTGTAAAATACACCACCTTATTATATATACGCTTCACAACCTTGCCTTTAAACAAGCTAAGATATTCATTTTCAAGACTTTTCAAGCTTTCAGCCATAAATTTTGTAGCATCGCCGAAGGCCACCTCCTGAAAGCCTGATATCATTTCATAATATGAGTTGCGCAACTTGCGAATCTGTTCAACAGCCAGATTGGCTTTCTCTTCTTTGGTAAGCTTTTTCTTCGGGCCATCGCCTTCTTCATCTTCAATGTTTTCAATGATATCGATGAATGTCACATCGTCGGCCTTGGCCTGGCAGTCGCTTTTGTAATTGATTTTTGCGGCTTTAAGGTCTAATGGATAATTATCGCAGCCAACTGCAAGAACTATACCGTCTTCATTCATTATCACATTAGGCAGCGGTTCCTTGCTTTTCTCATCTTGCTGGGCCATAACAAACATCGCATCCGGATCGGCCTCGATACCTGTCAGAATATCGGCGCCGATAATCTTGGTTTCGGTCTTGTTCTCGCGCACGTAGTTGGTAAGCCCAAGCAAACTCGAAGCATACTCCGAATATGGTCCGATAATGTAATTGGTCTCTTCAACAGTCAATTCCACTTGGATGACAGTTCTTGGCAAGTAATACACAACGCCGCCTTCCTGTGACACGGCGGCCTCATTCAACGAAAACAACACTAATAAAGCAAGGAGCAGTTTTTTCATATTTTTCTATTTTATTTTACAACGATTCACTAACTGTTTTATTATCTGATGCAACTTTTGACGATACTGCCAACAGGGCTATAAATGTCATCAACCCGTTGACTATCAATATTTCAAAGCCAAACTGATAGCCATTGAACAACTGTTTTGAGAACACGTTCAAGATGTAGCTCACTACAGGCGAAGCCACAGCTATATACGGCACATAACGGTCGCTGGGCTTACGGTTTTTGAGGAATAATCCGAAGGTATACAACCCCAGCAGCGGCCCGTAGGTGTAGCCGGCAATTTCAAACACCTTGTCGATAAGCGACTGATTATGAAATGGTTTGAAAGCGATTATCACCAACATGTAAAGTATCGCGAACATCACATGAATGCGTTTTCTGCGCTGAAGTTTCTGCTGTTCGGTGATATCGGTTCTGCTGCTGAAATCAAGGAAATTGTAACAATATGTGGTGGTTAGGGCTGTCAATGTGCCGTCGGCCGATGAATAGCCGGCAGCCACCAAGCCAATCACAAACACTACACTGGTAAAACGGCTGAACGAGAATGCTATGGCCGGGAAGATTTTGTCGTTGACCACTACTCCACTCTCGTTGACCGGCAGCTGGAAGCCTGTTTGTTGGGCATAATAAATCAAAGAGGCTCCGAGGCAAAGAAAAATAATGTTGACAAATATGAACAGTATGCTCGACGTCATCACATTCTTCTGAGCGTCGCGCAGGCTCTTGCATGTCATGTTTTTCTGCATCATATCCTGGTCGAGGCCTGTCATCACAATTGTGATAAATGCTCCGCTGACGATTTGTTTGAGCCAGAAACGGCTGTGATTAACATCAGTCTCGAAAAGCTTTGTATATCCTTGATCGGACGATGCTTGCAGCAACTCGGGAATGGAAATGTTCAGTTCCTTGAGAATACACACCACGGTTGTCACCGCAGCCAAAATCAGGAATGTGGTCTGCAGAGTGTCGGTCCAGACTACCGTTTTGATGCCGCCTTTGAATGTGTAGACCAAAATCAGCGCTATGAATATCACTGCCGGCACCCAGAACGGCACCCCCCAAGCCTTAAACACGAATTCGTATAACACAAACACAACCAAGTACATACGCAAAGCCGAGCCCAACAGACGCGACAAAATAAAGAAAGCCGCTCCGGTTTTCTCGGAACGTCGGCCAAAGCGTATTTCAAGATATGAATATATCGAAGTCAGGTTAAGTTTGTAGTAAAGCGGCAACAGCACCAAAGCAATGACCGCATAGCCTATGATGTAGCCCAGCACTATACCGAAATAGGTAAATTGCCCGGTATAGACATTGCCAGGCACCGACATGAATGTGACGCCCGACAACGACGCGCCTATCATTCCGTAAGCCACCACAAACCATGGCGACTTGCGATTGCCCGTAAAGAACGACTCGTTGTCCGACCGCCTCGACGTAAAATGCGCTATCAGCAGTATCAGTATGGTGTAAACAATAAAAACTGTCAGTATCAGTGATGACATAAAATGCAATTACTTTAACAATTTTGCAAAATCAAAAAGCGAGGCGAACTTGTCGTGCGGCCCGGTCTTGACAGGCTCATCGCCAATCAATATGGTGTACATTCCGGCATTACGGCCGAATTCTATATCCGAATTGGAGTCGCCTATCATAATCGACTTATCAAAATCAATCTCTGGAAAATCGTGCTGAGCCATGTAGGCCATGCGCGGGCTGGGCTTGCGGTAATTGTTCGGATCTGACTTAAGTTGAGGACAGACGTAGATGGCATCAACCCTACCCTGCCGATTTTCAATCTCTTTAGTCATATAGGCGTGAACATCGTCCACATCCTTGAGTGTCATCAGCCCTTTGCCTACACCCTGTTGATTGGTTACGATAATGATTCGGGCAAATTTTTGTGCAAAAATCCTGAAAGCCTCAAGCACGCCGGGCAAAAACTCAAATTCACCGATATTTTTGACATAATCGTCAATCAGACGCACGTTGACAACGCCGTCGCGGTCGAGGAACAATGTCCAGGTTTTGTCGATTTTGCCCAACCAGTCCATTGCCTTATCTTGGGAAAATTGTAGCTTCAATTATCTCGCAAATGATGTGGCCCATCATGATGTGCGATTCCTGTATGCGTGGGGTGCACTGACTTGGAACATTCAGCAACAGATCGCAAAGGCCTGCCATTTGTCCGCCCTTCTCACCTGTCATCGCTATGGTTTGAACCCCAATGTTTTTAGCTGTCTCGAAAGCTTTCAATATGTTGACCGAGTTGCCCGAGGTGCTGATACCAATGAGCACGTCGCCTTTACGCGCCGACGCCTGGAGCATGCGGGCGTAAATCAGGTCGTAGCTGTAGTCGTTGGCCACGGCTGTGAGATAGCTGCTGTTAACATGCAATGCCTCCGCGTTGAGTGGCGGACGGTCGTAGTAGAATCGGCCGCTGAGTTCGGCTGCCAGATGTTGGGCGTCGGCGGCGCTGCCACCATTGCCGCAAAAATGCACTTTTCCACCTTTTTTCAGCGATTCAACGCACATCAGAGCAGCGTCGTTGATACGGCCCATCAAGACTTTATCATTGAGAATCAACTGCTTGACATTGATCGAATCCTGAATTATATTTTCAATAGAAATCATATCCGGATATTTTTTGCAAAGATAATAAAAAGACCTTAGACCTTAGACTTTAGACTTTAGATTTTTTTGATTAAAAACTAAAAACTAACGACTAAAGACTAAAGACTTTTTTCGTATTTTTGCGGCAAATTTTTCAGATATGAAGATACTGTACACAATTTTGCTTTTGATTGCATCCAACATTTTCATGACTTTGGCTTGGTATGGCAATCTGAAACTCACCGACATGGGCGTCCTCAAAGATTGGCCATTGATTCTGATTATTTTAGCCAGCTGGGGCGTAGCTTTTTTTGAGTATTCCATAATGGTCCCGGCCAACCGCATCGGCTCGGAAGTAACCGGCGGCCCGTTTAATCTGGTGCAGTTGAAAGTAATTCAAGAGGTTGTCAGTTTGATTGTCTTCATGGTCATTACTATTAAAGTTTTCAAAATGGGCGAATTCAGCTGGAATCATCTGATAGGTTTCTGCTTTATGGTTTTGGCTGTTTATTTTTGTTTCAAAAAATAGTTGACAAATCTGAAAAAAGCGTTATATTTGCAAAAATAAAGAGGATTTAAAAATATAAGATTATGCAGTTTTACGATATCGATTCGATTTTTACTTTTGGAAAATATGAGGGCGAAACTTTAGCTGAAGTTTTTGAAAAAGACCCTAAATACATCAAATATTGCCAGGAAAACGTTGATGATTTCTACATCGCCCCCGATGTTTTGAAAGAGCTGCGCTCATCGTCGCGCGACAACAAGCTTTTGACAGCCAATCTTGACGAGATGTCAGACGAAGAACTCGAGCAGTTTATGAACGACATGAACGACATCGACGAGTTCGACGAAAGCAAACTTGAAAAGGACTTCGACTGGGAGGAAGGCGAAGACATGTTTGCCGACGATGAAGAAGACATTTTTGGCGAAGAAGACGAAGAATACTTCGACGAAGAAGGCTTCGACGAGCCTTATGACGATCCTTACGACCGGTATTAGACGAAAAACTATGCAAAGCAATCACGAATGTGAGACCTCAAGGGCTCACCCTGAAGTGATGCTTTGCATAGTTTGGAGTCATAAGATAAAGTTTAGAGTTTAAAGTGTAGAGTTTAGAGTAGTTGAAAAAGTAGAGACGGTCGGTCGACCGTCTAAAGTTGAAGAGTTTAAAAGTGTATTATTTTTAGTTTTGAAGTACTAAAGACGAAAAACTATGCAAAGCAATCACGAATGTGAGACCTCAATGGCTCACCCTGAAGTGATGCTTTGCATAGTTTGGAGTCTTTAAATCTTTTCTGAAATTCCGTAGAGTTTTCGCTTTGACGATGATGACTGTACCAATTCGGCTAGGAATCCAGTCATAAACAGCTGAACACCAACGATTATGCACACCAAAGCCAAATAAAACAGCGGACGGGTGGTCATTCCGTATGCATGGAATGCAAACTTCTTCACAACCAGTATGATACCGATGATGAAACCAGCCAAAAACGTCAAGCTACCCAAGCCACCGAAAAGATGCATCGGGCGCTTGCCGAATTTCGATATGAAAGTGATGGTCAGCAAATCGAGATAACCTCTCAAAAACCTGCTCATTCCAAACTTCGAAACGCCGAATTTTCTCTTCTGGTGATGCACCACCTTCTCCCCTATGTGCGTGAATCCGGCAGCCTTGGCGATGACCGGAATGTAACGGTGCATCTCGCCGTATATCTCTATGCTTTTCACCACCTCGTTGCGATAAGCCTTCAGGCCGCAGTTGAAATCGTGCAGCTTGATACCTGTCATGCGACGTGTCGACCAATTGTAAAACTTTGACGGAATGTTCTTGGTCACTGTCGAGTCGTAACGTTTTTTCTTCCAACCGCTGACCAAGTCGTAGCCTTGGTTTTCAATCATGTTGTAAAGCTCAGGTATCTCGTCGGGGCTGTCCTGAAGGTCGGCATCCATGGTGATGACCACATCGCCCTTCACAATTTTAAAACCCTCGTTCAACGCGGCCGATTTGCCGTAATTGCGGCGGAAACGAATTCCATGAATGTTGGGGTTGTTCTCCTTAAGTTTCTGGATGCAGTGCCACGAGCCATCGGTGCTGCCGTCGTCAACGAACACAATTTCATAAGAAAACTGGTTCGCTTCCATCACTCGGCGAATCCAAGCCTCAAGTTCAGGCAACGACTCTTCCTCGTTCAACAAAGGTATTACAACAGAGATATTCATTTTCAATCTTTTTTACGTGCAAAGATAGCAATAATCAGTGAATAAATGAGAGTTAAAATTATATTTATCGCCAACATTGAAAGGGCTGCCACCTGAGGCGAAAAAAGCTCGCGCATCTGCCGGCCGTTTTCGTAAAGGTCCATCCTGCTCCAAATCTTCATATAAGCATATATGAAATAGATGGCTATACTGAACACTACAGCGCCAATCAAGCCGGTTACAAGACTCATCACAAAAGCCTGGCGATATCCGAAATCATCCCACACAAACTTGATTTTGAAAAACGCCAGAGTAACTGTGAGCCATACCAGCGGAATAAAATAAAGAATGGAGAACAGATAGGAATACTCAACATAAAGGCGATCGAAGAACAGCATGTAAGCCGTTGATAACAAAACGCCTAGCAGCAATCCGGAGATGATTGTCGTGAGCCAATACTGTTTGCCCGTATATGTTGGGTTTATAATCATTTCACATAAAAAAAGGTAAGCTACTTACATCGCACCGCTCAACCATCTACCCTTGCTGCCTTCCGGCCCTGGGGGAGTTCGACAGGAGCTGGTCGTATAAGACTTACCCGCTGCAAAAATACGAAATTTTTTGATTGCGCAAGAAAATTTAATAAAATGTCTTGAATTTATTTTGCAATCATCAAACGTCGCATGATTTTACCTTTGGCGGTAACAATTTCCACAGCGTACATTCCACCAGTCAAAGTGGTAGTGCCAATGGCAATTTCATCAGCCGAATCCAAAGCAAAGTCAAGGCATTTCTGTCCATAGCAGTTGTAGATTGTCACCTGTTTCAGCCGCTCGCCTTTAATGATAACATTGTCGTTGGCCGGGTTGGGATAAATCGACACGTTGTTGTTATCCACTTCGTCGACGCCGACATAGCTGGCATTCAGTTGTAAGACGGCCGTGGCGTCACAGCCTGTCGAACAGGTGGCTTGAGCTGTTAAGGTGGCATCGCCCAAGGTGTTTGCAATCAGTCGCACCCAATAAGGATCGTTGGTAAACGGCGTGATGGTCCAGCTTGGGTTGGAACAGGTCCAGCTGATGTCGCATCCTGCGAATTCTTCAGAATTGGAAATGTGATAATTATACACTCCAGGCCACAGATCCGAAGCCACGGCAATAATTGTCAGGCCTTCTATCCCCATGCTTACATTCTCAATTTCCACATGAACGTTATAAAGGCTGTCGCAGTCGCCCGGGTTGCTTATAGCGACCACCGTATCGACGGTATGGTCGAAAACGAAGCCGTTCCAATGCTGCTCACCACATCCCGTCAAGTTTACATTGTCGGTGTAAGCGCCTTCTATCGACACATGCACCTTATATATACTGTCGCAATCGTTCTCATTGTTGAAAATCATTATTGTATCAAGATTGTGGGTAAAGTCAAACCCATGCCAATGCTGGACGCCGCATCCTACAAGGTTGACATCATCACCCAAATACAATCCGACAACGGCCGAATGCACGTAAAATATACTGTCACAACCCTCAGGATTGCTAATCACCACGGTGGTATCTACCTGACCTTCAAAAACAAATCCGTGCCAATGGTGCTGGCCGCATCCCGAAAGGTTGATTGTATCAGTCGCAGGCCCGTTAATATGAATTTCTATCTCGTCAAGTATCTGCACGCCGTTGCATATCTCGCCTTGCAGAGAATAAGTTCCGGCCTGTGTGGTCTGGACATTGTTCAACACGTAAGGCTGCTGCGTCATGGTTGAGCCGTCGGGCAGCACCAATGTAACTTCGTCCAAGTTGTCAGCAATGAAGTTGAAGACTATGTCATCACCCGTGCAATATGAGTCGTCCATATCAAAAATAGCTGTGGCATATTGCCGATAATCAGAGAAATAGCCATACGAGCAAGTGCCCGTAGCGCCCGAAAAAACTCCCAACTGATAAAATCCGTCTTCGTTAGTGTTTTCGATGGTCATCAAGCCGTTGGCGGGCACATATTGGCTGACGTTTTTTCTACAGTACGAATAAAAATCGTTGGACGGCACCACATGAAAATCTGCACTGGTGAGGCTGTTGGCATTGTCATTCAGAATGAAATCGCCGACGCAATCGGTTCTTACCACCAGAGTTATCACGATGTCGGAGTTTGAATTTCGCTTGTACACAGTCTTACGCGAACCGGTGCAATTGATATGTGGCAGCATTGTGCCACCGAATTCCGACGAATTGTTGCTGGCGCACGCCAACTGAAAAACAGCTATCGGCTTGTCGGCATTGATATAGACAGCCGCCGAGTTGAGCTGGTACTGAAATTTTTCACCCACGTTAAGCGTAGCCACAGGAGTTTGGCTGCCGTTAAGATAGATTTTGGTATCGTCTTCGGTGGGGAAAAAATACAGATATTCCCTTTGGGTGTTGTTCCAAAGTGCAAGATACTCGTTGCCGAGAAGGTCAATCGGGACAATCTGGTCGCCCACCAAGTCGTAATTGCTGCCTTGATTAACCGAGTCGTCCGAGGTGTTGACAGCTATCGGTTTGTCGGCAGTCACCCAAGTGTTGCACAGATGATGTGACGCTGCCGGGCTGCTCGACTCTATCGCATAAGATTGGCCGCGGTTAAGCATCACCGTCACAGTGTCACCGGCCGATATGCCTCCTTTGATATCCTGCGACGGCACGAAATTGACCGTTGTGGCGTCTTGTGTGGCTACAACTTCTATGCGGCTGCATGTAGTGGAATAATGATTGTCGTAGGTAAACTGCATCGGGACAATAAAACTTGTTCCCAAAGCATTGACACCTTTTAGCGAATAAATTTCGCTGTTATTGTTGTCCGATTCATAATACACCTCCACAGGCGTATCAGACGTGATGTGAAAACCGGTGTTCAAAACTGTGTTATACGGCTGTGTCTCAACCATTTGGATGATACTTGACACATCATACACACAGAAATCGTTGGCTCCGAGCTGAAACGTTTGAGCAGTATAATCAGGATTTGCCGGCTGGTCAAACACAACTGTGGCGGGTGTCTCGAAAGACGAAATGCAAAATCGTATGGGTTGCTGGGCATGCTGAGCTTCAAGGTCGGGTGCCGCGAACCAAAACTCGGTATCCACCTGAGCGTTTGCGCCCAGCATCAATGACATAAAAAATATCAGACACAGTAATCTCTTCATCACGGTTTATTTAAATTTTCTACAAGCGCTCATGTCCTCGTTCCTAATTAAGCCAAAGCTCAGACTGACTTCAAGGCCTCTCGAGAAGCGCTTGCCCTGATCGTTGTACGCATGAATGTTGACCGGAACAGCAGTGTCATCGTGCTCGGCCTGGCTGAAGGTGTCGAGCAAGCCCCAGTTGACGGCTACATCAAGTTTGACAATGCAGATGTAATTTCTTAACTCGGCCTTATGGCGCAAGCCGACACCGGCCAACACGCCTATGTATAGCGGATTGTAGTTGGAATCGTTGATAGTCGCGCTGATCGCTTCATTTTCAAGGCCCGGCTGTGACAATGATATCTCACCGCCAATCACATAACCGAAATCGGGGCCCAGCATCAGATAAGGCGAAACAGCCTTCTTTTTTGCAAGATACCAATAAAACGGCAGGCGCAACGACAGATAATTGGCATTCACATTATATGTGACATCGTAATCCTGTTCGTAAACATACGATGTGCCTCCTCCCCTCACCTGATAGTTCAGCTCAGTGGCCAAAGACAGCTTCGACGACAATGGAAACTCCAGAAAAACTCCAAGCGACGGCTTGATGTTGAAATCATGCGGCAGACTGCTCAATTCCGAATCGGTATAATACAGACGCGGAGTATTTATCCCGCCTTTAATGCCGAAATATGTCTTGTCTTGCGAGAACATCTCGCCTGCGAACATCAAAACCAAAACAATTATACAAAATATCCGTTTCATCGCGCAACTGTCAATTATTGTCAAACCAATCACAATTCTCGGCCAAGCCATCCTGGTCTTTATAAATGAAATACCAACCCGGGATAAAACTTCCTACGAAAGGATTCTGGCCTTGTGAGGCATCCAGCACAATGGTGGCAATCATCAGATCCTTGATGCCATCGTCGGTTTTTTCGCCCTTGATAATTACCGAGCGTTCTATTGCCGAGGATTTATACTGCTGTCGGATTTCTTTTAAATACAAAGTAAAAAACTGACCATGTCCCATCAAATAAGCGGTATCGGTCACCACTGTGCCGCCTTCGTTGATCTCAACTTTCGCAACGCGGTTATGCTGATTGGAAATTCTGAAGTGTATATCATTACTATTGCTCAAATCAACGAAATTGGAATAGCAGAATTTGGTGGGACTTATCACATACTCGCCTTCAACACAACATGGGAAAAAGCCCACCGGCATGGTACCCAGTCGGTAGTCGATGGTGGTCTGCAGGCTGTCGGGGATAAACTCAGCGATCGGCTTGACATAATGCTCGGTTCCCAGCAGCACAATAGTCGTATTGTCGTCCGACTTGTTGCAGTTGGTGTGGGTTAAAACCACCGCCAGTAAAGCTATGACAATCAACAACTTTTTCATGTCAATTATTTTGAAATAATTACTCGTTCAACAATTTTTCTATCAATAGCCGACACCTCAATAAAATAGATGCCGCCCTGCAAATCGCAGGTGTTTATGGTAGCCGACGCCGCCTTGCCCAAGTGCAGCTCTTTAACAAGCTGGCCGTAAACGTCATACATCTCAATGCGGTCGATGTAGTTGGCCTCAATGTTAATTACATCGTTGGCAGGATTAGGATAAACCTTCACCTTGTTTTCGTCAACCTCTCCCACTCCGATGTTTGACGAGAATATCTCGATGGTATACTCATCGTCACATCCCGACGGACAAGAAGCTGTAGCTTTCAATTCGGCCGAGCCCAATGTGCGCACAATCAGAGTGCAGCAATATGGGTCGGAGTTAGGCAGAAGCATCCACTGCGGCTCTGAGCAAGACCACTGCACCGTACACTGAGCCAGCTCCAGCGAGTCGGAGATAAAATAGTTGTAGATACCCGGACAAACATCCGACGCCACCTCCACTATCGTCAGCCCGACTATGTGTAAATCGGGAGTCTTACCCACCGTCAAGTCAAGGTCGACAATACTGTCACATCCAAGAACCGTCGCACCTTCGTAATGATAAAGCCCAGTTTCGGTCAGATAACCTCCTTCAGCTGAAGGCCATGGATATCGGTCGCAAACCGTTTCTGTCAGATTGATATGATAAGCTTCGCTCAGACTGAGGTCTAAAGTATAAATCTCCTCACAGCCGGCGGCATCGTAAATTGTGTCGTAGTACAAACCATCTTGGGCATAATACTGTCCATGCCAATAATAGTTGTTTGAACATGTATGCACCGTTTCAACCGGATAAATAGTCGTATTGCCAATATTCAGATTGAGTTTGATGACGCTGTCACAGCCGTGAACATTCTGTTCATAGCTAAAATACACACCCGATTGATAATAAGTATGTCCGTTCCATTCATATGAATTACACGATGTCGCTTCTAATGACGTGGTGTCGCTTTCAAATACCGTAAGATTGAGCGTGACAATGCTGTCGCAGTACATTACCGCGTCGAGAGTATCGATGTAAATTCCAGATTCAGAATACAGATTTCCATTCCATTCGTACGACTCGCCTCGGCAAATAGATGCCGCCGATTCCGAGTGAATCGATTTAACCTCTATTGTCTTGTTCAGATAAATTGAGTCGAGGCTTCGATGTGGATTGTGCAACACATTAAGCACATCGTAGAAGCCTTCTTCCTGATAAACATGCGTGACATTGGCACCCACAGCCGAGCTTCCGTCGCCGAAATACCAAATCAAATCGTCATACTGCCAATCGGTAAGTGTGTTGAACTCTATCATGCGGTTGGCACAAAAATAATAATCGTCGGGAATGTCATTATATAATAAGGTGTCTATTGTCATGCTATACGCCAAATTGGTGGTAAAGCTCTGCGCTTCGATAAAGACACCTGAATCCAATTCATTGTCAATCACATCGCATATTGCGAATTTTATGTGGTAGGTGGTCATCGGAACCACGGGAAACATCACCTCAAGCGGAATGGTGAAGCCGTCGAACTGAATTGTCTGGCCGTTGGTATTGTCAACATAATACTGGCCGTTGTGGTTGAGGTTGACATTGTTGATGCTGACGACCTCGTTAGTGCGAGGTATCAGTGCCATGTTCTGATTGTCATAGATGCCGCCCGCTGGATTCTGCCCCTGAAGAAAGAAACCGAACACGTCGTTGTATTGCGAGTTGGCATATTCCATATATTCCTCCGAGCCGAAAACAAATTTAAACGAAAGGGTGTCGCTCCAAGGGACAAAGTCAAATTCAAGCACTGCCACGTCATGAGTTTCGCCAGAAGCTATGCCTGTCAACTGCGGATCGCTATAGCCGGGACATGTCGTCGGCATGTTGAGACTGCCGTTGTTGTTAGGGCCCACCGCTACAGTCGCTGCTCCAGTAGCTATTATCAAGCCCGAGCTTATACCCAAGTTGGTGGGCTCGTTGCCAGTATCAAACACTCCTATGCTGTTGCAATTAATAACTCCTGATGAGCCGTTGAACTTGGCGTTGGATATCGACAAACCGTTGTCCAGCAATATGTTTCTCACCAACGAATCGGCTGTCCACCCGTTCAACGACGACGCCTCGGTGACGACGAGCTGGGCCTTGGCTTCATTCACCAAAGCCGACGCCAACAAAAACGTCATCAGAAACACCATCAGTATTATTCTTTTCATCGTATTGTTTTAAATGCTAACCTGTTGCAAAAATATAAATAATACTCATATAAAAACGCCATTTTTTCAAAAATATTTTCAAAAAAATTCCCGGCGGAATTGCTTCCGCCGGGAATTTTGTTAATATGAGACGTTTCAGGAAACGTCTCTACATTTTTATTTTTCCACTTCTTTCTTCAGACGTTCTGTCAACATCGGGACGATCTTGTGGAGGTCGCCTACGATGCCGAGGTCAGCGGCTGAGAAGATAGGTGCGTATTTATCCTTGTTGATGGCGATGATGAAGTCTGACTCTTCCATACCTGCAAGGTGCTGGATAGCGCCTGAGATACCGCATGCCATGTAAAGGGCCGGACGCACTGTCTTACCTGTCTGACCGACTTGGTAAGCGTGATCCATGATGCCTGCGTCGACCATG
>JAFZXP010000030.1 GCA_017616735.1 Bacteroidales bacterium | reverse complement strand
TCGACTGGAGCGAAGCGGAATGGAGAAATCTACTGTATATAATTGTTTCGAATCATTCTAGTGCCGGAGATTTCTCCACTCCCTCTGGTCGGTCGAAATGACAAATAAAACAATGAATAAATATCACGCTAACGGCAAATTCCTTCTATCAGGCGAGTACCTCGTCCTTCAGGGCGCTCGAGCCTTGGCATTGCCGTTGAATCTTGGGCAGTCGCTGGAGGTTAAGACCATCGACATCCAGGAAGGCATGATACATTGGGACGCCTACACCCCGAAAGGATTCTGGTTTGCATCGATATTCAGCAAATACGGCTTCACGGTACATGCCTCCGACGACATGGCCAAAGCCGATATGCTGTGCAAAATATTCAGCGAGATCAAATCGCTTAATCCTAACGTTTTACAAGATAAAAACGACTATTTTTTCGTGACACGCCTTGAGTTTGACAAAGACTGGGGACTAGGCAGCAGTTCAACTCTGATTTCCCTGCTTTCGCAATGGGCAGATGTCAATCCGTACGAGTTATTGAAGCGCACTATGGGAGGCTCTGGTTACGATATCGCATGTGCAACAGCTTCAAAACCATTGATTTATCATCTTGACAACGGCCAGCCGATAGTTGAAACCGTCGATTTTAAACCTGCATTTGCAGATAAACTGTATTTCGTTTATCAAGGGCATAAACAAAGTTCGGGCAAGGAGGTGAAATCGTTTAAAGAAAGAGCGAAAACCATTGATTTCTCAGCAGAACGCGCAGAAATTTCCGAGATTACCGACGCACTCGTTAAAACAACGTCTTTCAATGATTTCTGCGCTCTTCTTTCGCGTCATGAGGCAATCATGAGCCGTTGTCTGGATCAGCCGCCGTTAAAATCCCAATATCCTGATTTTCAGGGTATTATCAAATCGCTCGGCGCTTGGGGCGGCGACTTCTTCCTGGCAGCAACCGAACTTCCGGAAGAAGAAGTCTTTAGTTACTTCAACAGTAAAGGATTAAAAACCGTTTTGAAATACAACGAAATCGTTCTGTGAAACCATAAAATTTGCTACATCACAGCCCTCAACAAACTTTCTTTAACAAAAGCGTTAAGCGAAATACCTTCTGCTTGCGCCATAGCGGCAGCCTTTGCGTGAAGTTCTACAGGAATTCTAATATTAAAACTTCCACTGTATGATTTGTGAAGTTCAATTCCATTAGCCTTGCAATGTTCAATGTAATCATCAACGGCATTGACAAAATCAGCCTTCAGTTCAGACAATGTTTGTCCTTCGTAGGTTATCAAAACACCTTTGTCAAGCCCGAGAACTTTCCCATAAAGGGTGTCATCCTCAAGCTCGGCTTCGATGCTTCCGATAAATCCTTTGTATTTTAATGTTTCCATCTTAAATTAGGTTATTATTATGTAGGTATATTACGATGTCTTTCAATGCATTAGGCTTTATTATTGATGTCGGATGAGGTTTATGTGCCAAATACTGCAACTGCTTTTCGCGATTATAAAACCTTATCCTCGACCCTGATGTTTTTCCCTTATTATCAATTTCAAATCCCAACTGAATCAACAATGATTCCAATTCCGCAAACGTGAAATCCTTCGGCAACATCAACAGCCGCTGTACCAACTTCTCTTTCTTACTCATATTATCTGCAACTAAAATTCAGTTGCAAAGATACATATTATTTTTTAATTGTCAAGTTTTTTTGAAAAAATGTTTTTTTGTTCTTTCCCTTGATGGAAATAACCAAAGATCAAGGCCCGAATTATCGGCCCACCCTGCAGCCGGTCTAAGGCTGTGATACTCAGCGCGGGGAGTGCTTCTTTCAGAAGCAAACGACCAGGCGCCCCGCTTGAGTATCAATGCCTTAGTCCGTCTTTTGGGCCTGCGCTGCCCCGCGATTCGGGCCGGGCCACCGCACCGCGAAGCGACCTGGGGGGAGGCAAAAAATTCAACCAAACTTAGAATAGATATCCATTTTCTGATGAAGAATTTCAACCATGTAAGTCCATATCTCTATTTTTATAATGTTTGGCTTTTAGTTGTTTCAAATTAGTCTCAGGGTCAAAATTGTCGTTCCGGCCACTATCAATTCCTTCGCGAATGGCACTTCTCAATTGTACCACTTTCTGTTCGCGCTCTTCCAGGAGACGGAGTCCTGCACGTACTACTTCACTGGCGTTGTTATATCTGCCAGTTTTAATAATAGATGCAATAAAGTCGTCGAAATAACTGCCTAAAGCTACTGATGTTGTTTTCATATTCTTTAAATTTTTCGATGCAAAAATGTAAACTTCCCCTTTTTAGGACAGTCAGTTATTAGACTGCAAAAATAATAACATCATTCGACAAATAAAAATTTTTTGAAATTTTGTTTTTATGATATAAAATTTACTATCTTTGCAGTGTTAATTTTATGGATGGATTTTTATTTTGATATATAATATGGAAACAATTAAAGTTAATGTTGAATGGATTGAAAAGAACTTTTGTGCGGCATTGAGCGACAATGTTCCGGGTTCTATTGTTATAACAGCTCATGATATCAATGAGTTGAAAAAAGAGATATCCGATACTCTGCGTTTCCACGTCGATGGCATGCTCCGCGACGGCGATTTTGTTCCGCAATGGCTCATCACTGGTGATTATACGTTTGATTATAATTATGTTGATGTGGCATCACTTCTTCATGCTTGCGAACCGTATGCGAAAATGGCAGCTTTGAGCAGAGTAACTGGTATCAACCAACGGCTTTTGTCGCATTATGCCAATGGTGTTCGCAACCCTCGTCCAGCTCAGCGTAAGCGTATAGTCGATGGCGTTCATGAAATCGGAAGAGAATTGTTGTCGGTTTGTTGACTTTTTTTCTCCAAAAAAGATATTCTTTATTTCAAAAATATTTCGTATAATTGCAATTCGTAATTAAGTGAAATGTATTTTTGATGAAATTCTGGAAAAAAGTCATAAGTATCTCATTTTTAATATGTATGCTTTTTAGCACACAGAATTTTGTCGTTGCTGAAAACAAATCGGACGAGGAATTTAAAGCAGGCGAAGTGATTATTGAGCACGTCCTCGACTCATACGACTGGCATCTTTTCACATGGAAAGGCCATCATGTCGGCATTAATCTTCCAATAATAGTCATCAACGAGGGGCGCATCTATTCGTTTTCAACCAAACGGCTTCACGACAGCGCCACTTATGTCACAACCGACAAAAAAACCGGTGAAACCATCACATTTACCATACCGCACGAAGGCCAATACAAAGGCAAAGTAGTGATTTTGGGCGCTGACGGCTCTCAAAAACGCCCGTTAGACATCTCAATCACTAAGAATGTCATGGCGCTGTTTATCTCATGCACACTAATCATAGTGCTGTTCTATCTTGTGATGAAAGCCTACCAGAAACGTGGCGAGAAAGCTCCAAAAGGCTTGCAATCACTGATTGAATGGCTCATCGTCTATGTGCGTGACGACATCGCTCGCAAAGCCATCAGCGAAAAATGCGTCGACCGCTATCTCCCCTACCTGGTCACGGTGTTTTTCTTCATTTTCATCAACAATCTGCTGGGGTTGATACCGATTTTCCCATTCGGAGCCAACATTACGGGAAACATCGCAGTGACTGCGGTTTTGGCTCTGTTCACCTTCTTCATCACGAATCTTCTCGGAAACAAAGAATATTACAAGGACATCTTCAACACGCCGGGCGTGCCGTGGTTTTTGAAGTTCCCGCTGCCTCTGATGCCAATCATCGAGACAGTAGGCTGCTTCACCAAGCCGTTTGTGCTGGCGGTGCGTCTGTTTGCCAACATCACGGCTGGTCATATTGTGGTGTTAGGCTTCATCAGCAGCATCTTCATCGTGGCTAAAATCAGCATGGCAGGCGGTGTCGGAATGTCGGTGTTCTCACTGATTCTGGCGATTTTTGTTGATGTCATTGAGATTCTGGTGGCCTACATCCAGGCGTATGTGTTTACGCTGTTGTCGGCGTTGTATTTCGGGATGGCAAGTAAGGAGCATCATAAAGAATAACCTTTTTAAATAAAAAGTATTATGTCATTATTAGTTGTGTTACAAGAAGTAGCAAAGGCAGCAACAGATTTGGCACCTCTGGCAAAGTTGGGAGCCGCTATCGCTGCCAGTATCGCCGTCATCGGCGCAGCAATGGGTATCAGTAAAATCGGCGCAAGCGCATTGGAATCAATGGCTCGTCAGCCTGAAGCAGCTGGTAACATTCAGACAAGCATGATTTTGGCAGCCGCTTTCGTGGAAGGTGTTTCACTGTTTGCGGTGGTCGTCTGCTTGTTGGTCGCAGTCGGTTAAAAAAAGCGTCTCAGATTGCAACGGTTGGTTGCAATCTGAGACTAGTTTAGAGTCTGTAAAATAATTTGAAATGGAATTAATAAGTCCTGATTTCGGGTTTATATTTTGGATGACACTGGCCTTTGGCATAGTGTTCTTCTTCATTGCCAAATTTGCCTTCCCGGTAATCAACAAGATGTTGAAACAACGTGAGGAGAAGATTACCGAGGCATTGGAAAAAGCCGAGCGCACTCATGAGGAGATGGAAAAGCTGCAGGCTCACAACGAAATTCTGCTGCAGCAGGCCCGTGAGGAACGCGAACGTATGCTCAACGAAGCCCGCCAATCAAGTGAGAAGATAATTGAAGACGCCAAGGCAAAGGCCAAGGTAGAAGCCGACCGCATGGTGGAATCAGCCAAAGAGAGCATTGAGAACGAGTATAAGGCGGCGATGACCGAAATTAAAAACGGAATCGCCAACATCTCGATTAAAGTCGCCGAGAAGATTCTGCAACAGGAACTTTCAAAGGACAATGCCCAGATGGACTATATCGACAAAATCATCAAAGACGCCGAAAATCAATAAGATAGTATGAGAAACACTTTGTTGATACGCCGTTACGCAAAGGCATTCCTTGAGTTCGCCATAAAAAACGATATGGCCGAACAGGGATTGGCCGACCTTGAGCTGCTCACCGGCACACTCAAGCAAAACCGTCAACTGCGCAACATACTGTCACAACCTTTCATCTCGAAAGACAAAAAAGAAAGCATTATCAAGAGAATTTTCGAAGATAAGCTTTCGGCAAACACATTGAAATTCATCATGTTGATGCTTGACAAGAACCGCACGAACATAATTCCGCTAGTTGTTGAAGCATATCGCGACATGTATTACGAATATAAAAACATCGCCATGGTGACAATCACCACGGCGGTAAAGATTGATGAAGACACACAAAACCGACTTCTTTATTGCGTCAAAGACAAAATCAACGGCACAGTTCAGATTGTCAACAAAGTCGACCAAGAAATCATAGGCGGTTTTGTGGTAAATTATCTGGATTATCAGTATGACGAAAGCATAAGGACGAAACTGAGAAACTTGCAGTCAATCTTCTCTGATAATCTGTATGTTAAAGGATATTAATAATTTGAAATATGGGAACAATAAAACCCGCTGAGGTATCAGCAATCCTGCTTAACGAACTGACTAACTTCGAGGACGAGGCGGCGTTGGATGTGAAAGGCACTGTGCTCAATGTCGGTGACGGTGTGGCACGTGTTTACGGCATGCGTGACGCTGAGTCGGGCGAGCTTGTGGAGTTTGAGAAAACCGGCGCGATGGGCATCGTCTTGAACCTCGAGGAAGACAACGTTGGCGTGGTGCTTTTGAGCGAAGCCGGCAACATCAACGAAGGCGACACTGTGGTTTGCACACGCCGCATCGCATCGGTGAAAGTGGGAGAAGGACTGCTCGGACGTGTAATCAACACTTTGGGACAGCCTATCGACGGCAAGGGTGAGATTAAGGGTGAAACCGTGGAGATGCCGTTGGAGCGCAAGGCTCCTGGAGTCATCTACCGTAAGCCCGTTGACGAACCGCTTCAGACCGGTATCAAAGCCATTGACGCCATGATCCCGATTGGACGCGGACAGCGTGAGCTCATCATCGGCGACCGTCAGACAGGAAAAACTTCAATTGCCATTGATACCATCATCAATCAGAAAGAGTTTTACGACAAGGGAGAACCAGTCTATTGCATTTATGTCGCAATCGGACAGAAAGGCTCTACTGTCGCCAACATAGTGCAGAGTTTGGAAGACCACGGCGCACTGCCATACACCATAGTTGTGGCCGCCACGGCATCAGACGCTGCCGCAATGCAATACTACGCCCCGTTTGCCGGAGCCGCTATTGGCGAATACTTCCGTGACACGGGCCGTCCGGCTCTCATCATCTACGATGACTTGTCGAAACAGGCTGTGGCATACCGTGAGGTTTCATTGCTGCTGCGTCGTCCGCCAGGACGTGAGGCTTACCCGGGCGATGTGTTCTATCTGCATTCACGTTTGCTTGAAAGAGCTGCAAAAATCATCAACAATGATGCGATTGCGGCACAGATGAACGACCTTCCGGAATGCCTGAAAGGCAAGGTGAAAGGCGGCGGTTCACTGACAGCACTTCCTATCATCGAGACACAGGCAGGCGACGTTTCGGCATACATTCCGACCAACGTGATCTCCATCACCGACGGACAGATCTTCCTCGAGACGAATCTGTTCAACGCCGGTATACGCCCAGCCATCAACGTGGGTATTTCGGTGTCGCGTGTGGGCGGCAAGGCTCAGATTAAATCAATGAAGAAGGTGGCCGGAACCCTGAAACTCGACCAGGCACAGTTCCGCGAATTGGAAGCATTCTCCAAATTCGGCTCCGACTTGGACGCAGCCACTCAGGCCGTTCTTGACAAAGGCCGTCGTAACGTGCAGATTCTGATTCAGCCTCAGTCGTCACCATTGAGAGTTGAAGAAGAGGTGGCAATCATCTACTGCGGCGTGAACAACCTGCTGAGAAAGATTCAGCCTAATCAGGTGGCAGAGTTCCAGAAACGTTATCTGAGCTATCTCAACAACTCGCACAAAGACACTATGGAAGCGTTGCGTACAGGCAACTATGGTGACGCTGAGAAAGCCACTCTGACAAAAGCGGCTGAAGAAATCGTCAGCGCAATGATTAAGAAAGACTGATAAGTATGGCAAACCTCAAGGAAGTTAGGACACGAATAAATTCGGTGAATTCCACCATGCAGATTACATCTGCCATGAAGATGGTGTCGGCATCGAAGCTCCGCAAGTCGCAAACAGCGATTCTGGCGTTGCGTCCGTATGCTTCCAAACTTCACGGCATTATGCAAAATCTGTCGGGTGCTTTGCAATCATCGACAGAAGGAGTTTATGCCAAGATTCACAAAGAGAATCCTGAAGACGAGAAGATACTGCTCATACCTGTAGCATCCAACAAGGGATTGTGCGGAGTTTTCAATGTTACAGTGCTTCGCGAGACTATCAATGCGATTCAGAATGATTACAAGGTGCAGTACGACAAAGGCAACGTCGACATACTTTGTATCAGCAAGAAAATCGAGGAAACGCTGACTTTCAGAAAATATCGGGTCGCCGGCAACCAGAACGAATTGCTCGACAATCTGACCTACGACAAAGCCGTGGCGTTTGCCGAAAAGCTGATGAACGATTTCGTGGAGGAAAAATACGACCGTATAGTATTCATCTACAACCAATTCAAAAACGCCGGCACTCAGATTCTGACCAAAGAGCAGTTCCTTCCGATAGTAAGCCAAAATGTTGCTGAAGCGGATAATAACCCAGCCGACGAGACTGAATACATCTTCCAGCCGTCAAAGGAAGAAATTCTTAACACATTGATACCAAAGACTTTAAAGCTTCAGCTTTATAAGATATTGCTTGACAGTTTCACTTCGGAGCACGGCGCCCGCATGGTATCGATGACGCAGGCAACCGACAACGCCGCCGAGTTGTTGAAAGAACTCAATCTGTCGTACAACAAAGCACGTCAAGGAGCCATCACCAACGAGATTATCGAAATTGTAGGCGGCGCGAACGCATTATAGTGTTTAATATGGATTTCAATTATTGGGAGCAATATTATCTGAAACAAAACGCCGAGCTGATGCCGTCGCTGTTTGCGCACTATGTCGCCGATTTACTTGGAGATAAAAAAGCTGAGATTATCGAACTTGGCTGTGGCAACGGACGCGACGCTGTGTTTTTCGCCAAAGAGGGACATTGGGTTGACGCAATCGACCAATGCTACAATGAGATTTGCTTCCTGATGAAACAATATCAACATCTTGATAATATCGATTTCCGCTGCGACGACTTCACCGATATGGTCGACGATGAGCCTTATGACGTTGTTTATTCAAGATTTACATTGCATTCCATCTCAAAAGAGCAGCAAGACCGTACTCTCGACTGGGCATACCGCAACCTGAAAAAAGACGGTCTGCTTTGCATTGAGGTGAGAGGTCAGAAAAATGAGATATACAAAGTGGGTGAAGCTGTTGAAAACGAAAAAGACGCCTACATTTTGGATGATCACTACCGCAGATTTTTGAATTTTGACGATCTCTGTGATTACCTGAAAAAGCTGGGCTTTACGCTTGATTTTGCAGCCGAGGCCAAGGATTTTGCGCCATTCAACGGTCAAAACGAGACATACATTAGAGTAATTGCAAGAAAATAATGGACGATTTTTCAATGTTTAACGGCGAAGGCACCGCACTGAGGAAAGCGCAGATGCGCGAAGTCGCGATATTGCTGGAAGTCGATAAGATTTGCAAAAAACACGACATCAAATACTGGATTGATTTCGGCACTTTGCTTGGCGCTGTCCGTCATGGCGGCTTCATCCCTTGGGACGACGACCTCGACATATGCATGTTAAGCTCTGATTATCATCGTTTTATAGAAATAGCACCTCAAGAGCTTCCCGACTGGCTTTTTCTGCAAAACAAAGAAACCGATCCGTCATACAAACGCACCATCTGCAAGGTTCGCGACCTCAACTCTTTGTTCATTGAGCGGCACGAGGATTTTACCTCACCATACAAAAAAGGTATTTTCATCGATATTTTCGAGGTTATTGAATACCCCAAAGTGTCCAGAAAAACAGTTAAGTTCCTTGCAAAATGGGCAAAAAAGACCGATCAGTTTTTCAATGTGCCGCAGTATGTCAATTTCAAAAACATTGTCGCAGGTATCACTTTCCCGTTTATGCGACTGTTAATCAACGTGTTGTGGGCAATTTTGAAAATCAGGAAATCCAACAATCTCGGGTTCAGATTGGAGCATAATCCTTATAATTCATTCATTGCGAAAGACAAGATTTTCCCTCTTTCAGAAATTGAGTTTGAAGGCATAAAATTCTCAGCACCAAACGATTACGATGCCGTTTTAAAGAGCTATTATAAAGATTATATGAAGCTTCCCAAGGAAGAAGACCGCTGGATTCACTCGAAATTTATCTATTTCTACGAGTAGTTTTGTAAAGGCTCACCAACGAGTTCGCTATTTTCTCCGGAGAGAATTTTTCAGCACACATCTTGCTGATTTCCAATGAATTAAAGCTACACGCATTGTCATGCATTTTTATTAATGCTTCAACTAGTGCTTGTTTGTCATCAACAGGTATCAGATAGCCGTTTTTCTCATTCACTATATCGCTTGGACCGCCGCAATCAGTAGCAATCACAGGCAATCCAGTAGCCATAGCCTCGATGAAGACCACCCCGAATGTCTCGCTTTTCGAAGCAAGCACAAAAGCGTCGCCTTGAGGATAAATTTCTTTCAGTTTGTCACGACCGACCTCGTTCAATAGGACGATTTGGCCATTCATATTGTTTTGATTTATAAGGCTTTGCAGCTTATTCATCTCCGAGCCAGAACCCACAATCTTCAAAGCGACAGATTTGTCATTTTTAAATGCCTCGGCAAAAGCGTCAATAAGCAAATCAAAATGTTTTATCGGAACAAGATTGCCAACGGAAATGAAAGTGAAATTGTTCTTTGGTTCACGCTTAACATATTGAAAACGAGAAACGTCCACGATATTGTGAATCACTGTCGCTTCCACTTCGAAGTTGGCTCGCAAATTTTCAGCAAGCGCATTTGACACTGCTACTACCCTATCGGCATTTTGATACGCCGCCTTTGCCAATTTTGCATCTAATTTGCTGATTTCCAATACACTTTTATTCAACTTGCTGCTATGTTCAGTCACAACAAATTGAAGGCCGTACTTCTTTTTCAATACAGCCGCAATAGCTGCTATCGAATAAAAATGCGCGTGAATTACATCAGGTTTCCCCACTGCTTTTACTGCTTTTTTGTAAAGACGCACCATCAAGCAACGCAACAACGGCAAGGCACGGCGGTAAACACCAAGCGGCAGTGAAAGCTCGAAGACCTTCACACCCTCTTTTTCATATGTAAACCATCCGTAATTTCTCTTGTAACTCCTTGAACGAAAATCAATTACAAGCATTGCAACATCTACGCCGACCTTTGAGAGAGCCTTAGCCTGGTCGAACTCAAAAATGCCATTGAGCGGATATTTTTCCGTCGGCATTCCCTTTGAAATCACAAAAACTTTCATATTATTTCATTCAAAATTTTGACAAAATCTTTGGTCAGATTTCGTCTTGAATACTTTTCAACCGCTTTAATATCGTTCGCAACCAACTGATTTGCTTGATATTTTGCAATCAGATCCGATATCACCGATTTCATCTTTTCCTGATCGCTGAAATCTACTGTTACGCCGGTTTTTGTCTCACTCAAAATGCGTGCCGAGTCGCCGTCTTCGGGACCTATGCACAAAATCGGCCGGCCCGACGCCAGATATTCGAAAAGCTTTCCGGTCAGCACTCCCTTGGCATTTGGGCTGTTGTTTATGAACAGCAACAGCACATCTGATTTTTGTTGTTCCTCAAGCACTTGACTATGAGGAATATATGGGGTAATTTCTACGTATTTTTCAATGCTATGTCGTTTTATCGATTCGAGCACTGAATTGTCAACCTGACCGATTAAACGGATTCGTATCGGTAGAGACGTGCCATGGCGCGTCTCCACAATGTCGGCAAACGCTTGCCAAAATGTTTCGGGATTGCGGTTGGCGCCAATGATTCCAATGTGCGACATGGTGAACGGCGACGTCCTTTGATCCAGCATGGACGTGTCATGGTGTACCTTAACAATCGGTTGATCAAAATCATATCCGTTTGTAATCACTGCAACATCTTTAGCACCCAGGTTTTCCAAGCCTTTGGCGCAGTCCCAGCCAATAGTCACAACCTTGGTGGCTTCAGTCAACACCTGACGTTCCAAACGATGATGTTTCCGGTCGGCCCAAGGTGTCAATTTCAGGTCTTTGTAGAAATCGATGTCAGTCCAAGGATCGCGGAAATCGGCCACCCACGGGATGTTGAATTTTTTATGCAACGCTCTGGCAATCAGATGCATGGAATGCGGCGGACCTGTCGAAATCATAGCATCGACAGGATGTTCCTTCAAATAGTTTGTCAAATATTTTACCGAAGGTTTAATCCACCAGCAACGCGCATCAGGAATAAAGAAATTGCCTCTGACCCAAACGCTCAAGTTTTCCTTCCACCCGGTTTTCTTAGCACCCTCGTTGATAAAGCCGGCCTTCACCTTCTCCCCTTTCTTTATTCCAAGAAACTTTTTGTAGAAGGAATACGGCTCAACAATAGGCTGTCTGATCACCTCGGTTTCGGGCGTCACATCACTGTCAAGCGATTTGTCTTCCACCGGATACTCGGCGTTGTCGGCGGTATACACCACTGGCTGCCAGCCGTTTTCGGGCAGGTACTTCGACATCTTAAGCCAACGCTGGACGCCTGAACCGCCTGATGGCGGCCAGTAATATGTGATGATCAGGACTCTGCGCATTTTTTAGTGGAGAAATAAACCGCAACTGCCAATCCTATCAGAAGCAAAAGCGATGTTATCAATTGTATTGTGTTGCCAATCTTCCAAATCCTTGGTTCATAGCGCATTACTATCTCATGCTGTCCTGCCGGAATTATAGCCGAACGCAAAATATAATCGGCTCTCAACAACGGACTTTCAACGCCGTCAATCCACATTGTCCAGCCCTTCGAAGTCCATATTTCAGAGAAGACTACCAATTCATCCTTCGATGAATCAAAGCCGTACTTCAGCTCATTTGGCTTATACTCAAGCAGTTGAATGGCACCCTCGGCGAGTGTCGCATTGAATCCGCCAACCAGATTTCTGAATTCCTCGTTCACTATAGCCACATTTCTAACGTCGGTTGCGGCAATGGCATCGATTTCCTCGTTTGGCGTTGTCACCCACTTGATATCAGAAACAAGCCATGCGTTGCCGAAAGCATCGTAGTTGCGCGAAACCAGTTTTTTACCGTCTTTCTGATAGATTATATATCTGGTGTTCAGCATGTTAAGCACTTTCCAGTAGTTGTTGTCCGACTTGCTGAGATAACGGCTGATGATATCCTGATAACGGCGAAGTTTGGCCCCGTGATAACCGCCAACCGACTTGTGGAAATAAGATGTGCTGGCATCGTTGAAAGTGTTGGTGGCGAGGTTAATAACACGATAATCCAACTCCTTGTCCTGCAGTATCTGCTTGTCGATGTCGCTCATCGCGAAAGGTTTGTCGGCCTTGCGCTTGTCGATGAAATTGCCGTCGCCCAGATAACGTTTGTCGATGGTATACATGTCAAGCACCACAAGCAATGCCAATGATGCAAACATGTATTTTTTGTTCATTTTTCCGCTGACGCCAAGCAGTATGACTATTGCAGACACAGAGATATACAGGAAACTGCGGATGGCGTCTTTTTTGAATATCGCCACACGCACGCTTTCCAATTCATTGGCGAAAGCGGTGTACAGAGCTCCGTCCTGACCGGCCTGCAACTGCTTGAATTGCGCCGCCTCACTTTGACTGAGGAAATTGAAAAACGCCTGCGGCATCACATAAAACAACAGACACAAGCCTCCGGTGATTCCAAGCGAAATATATAAATATCTCTTGTTTTGCCGCAATAAATCGGGATTTTTGAAAATCTCAGCCAAGGCCAGGAAAGCCAGCAGTGGCATGCACACCTCGGCCATCACCAGAGTCATCGAAACAGCGCGGAACTTGTTGTAACCGGGGAAATAATCGATAAAGAAATCGGTAAATCCCATAAAATTCTTACCCCAGCTGAGCAAAACAGACAGCACGGTGGCTGCCAGCAACACCCATTTATACTTGCCTTTCACAACGAAAAGCCCCAAAACAAACAGGAAACAAACGATTGCACCCACATAAACCGGTCCGCTGGTGCCTGGTTGGTCGCCCCAATAGGCGTTCTGCTGTGCTATGGTCGAGCGAAAACGCGAATCGCAATGTTCAAGAGCCGGGTTGCTGTTGCCGATGTATTCCGATGCGCCGCCTTTGGCATTGGGAATCATCAGACTCCAGGTTTCACCTATGCCATAGCTCCATTGTGTTATATAATCTCTGTCGAGCCCTTTGGTTTGAATATCAGCGTTTTGTTTGAGCACAGGCTTGCCGCGCATTGTTTCCTTACCGAACTCATAATTGGCGTAAAGTGTTGTGGTACACGTCAGTACAGCCAAAGCAGCCACACCTAAAAGTATGCCACTAGCCTTGACAAAATGAATGTATCTTTTTTCCTTGACAGCCTCAATCAATTCCGCAATCACAATGCAAATCACGATAAGCAGCAGATAGTATGTGATTTGAAGATGTCCGGCTCTCACCTCCAGTGCCAAAGCAATAGCAGTCAGCACCGCTCCCCACAGATATTTCCCTTTGTAGGTCAACAATATACCTGCGATAACCGGAGCCATATAGGCCATTGCCACAGCTTTGGAGTTGTGTCCGGCACCTAACACTATGTAGAGATATGAAGTGAATCCGTACGCCAAAGCGCCTATGAAACTGACCCAAATCTTGCAATCGAGCACCAGCAGCAGTATGAAAAAGCCCAACATGCTGATAAAGACAGCGCCCAAAGGATGCGGAAATCCCGCATTAAGAACTCTGTTGACATAAGTCATCAGATTGCTGGTTTGAGGCACACCTATGTTCCAGGCCGGCATTCCGCCAAACATTGAGTTGGTCCAAAGACTCTGCTCACCGGTTTGAGCCTTAAAATCGACTATCTCCTGCGACATGCCTTTATACATCTCAATATCGTGCTGTTTCAGGCGTTTTCCTTGAATTATCGGGGAAAAATACAAGAGGGTGATCAATGCAAATGCCAAAACGCACAATGCTATGTACAACGCATTCTTATTCTCTTTCAAGAAATTCATCTTCATCTCAGTCTATTGTTAACGCACTTAATAAACAATCTTAATATATTGATTATCAACTGATAATATATACATTTTATTAGTTTTCTCCAAACTTTCAACCATAGTCGCAAGCGAAATGCGATTCAGGCCGGAGCCGAAAACGCCGCAATTCTCACGATACACTTCCTTGCCGTCAAGCGATATCAGCCTAATCACCACATCGGTTTTACGGCTTAGATTCACTTCGCAATAAGCACTGGCATTCAACGGATTAGGGTAAACCGACAGATTGCCGGCATTGGCCACAACCTCACCCACGCCTATGTTATTCCACTCGTAACAACCCATGTCGATGCGGTCATTGAAAACGCGCGGTGCGCCTGACAAATCGGTGTCGGGAATATACAAGCCTGAAATATCCTCCAAGCCGGTATCGACGCACGGACTTTCGGCAAGCAGACGGTAATCGTGGTGCAACTCGTCCACAAACAGCGGATCGGCATCAATCATGTCATTATAATCATCTTCCTCCAAATATTCACGGCCAAAAATTGAATCGAGGCCATACTGAACAACGCCGTTATTGAAAACAGGACGGCAATCCATGCCCCAAAGCCAAATCTGCGAACCGTCATAATACTCGACAGTATCTCTTTCATCTTTGCTGCTGATATTTGCAAATGCATGATTGCCCCAAATAATGCAGTTGTTCAGAGTCGGCGCAGCATCAAAAGCGGTCTGGAATCCGGCTCCACCGCCACCGCCGCAATAATTGTTCACCAAAGTGATATTGTTAAGCTCAGGATCGGAAGTGGCCATAGCCATACCGCCGCCATAATGTATCACCGAGTTGTTGTATGCGAGCATATTGGACACTTTCACGTTATATTCCTTGCAACGCTGTATGCCCAAACCGCCTGCGTTAACCACATGATTATCATAGAAAACGGCATTTGTCAAAATCATATTACAACTGTCTATGTTCATGCCGCCGCCGTAAGCCGATTCACTGACGTTGCCATGGAAAACCATATCGTGAATGTTAAGATCACATTTCAAAAACTGAAATCCGACACCCCAAGTATAGTCGGGAGGACAAGCCACTGCCAGGTTGTTGCAAACTTCGCTGTCGTGAATGAGCATTGACGAATTCTCGGCATAAACCGCGCCGCCCCTTCTGCGTGTGGTATTATGGTGGAAACGGCAGTTGGCAATCTCCATCCCATTAGCCATACTAATTCGCATCACGCCTCCATCACCGCCAGCATAAGTTTTTCCATAAGAAAAATCACAATAACGCAATTCAACGTTGCCCGGCTTATGAAAATACAAACCTTTCCAACCGCCCAGTTCAGGATTTTCATAATCGGAATAACCGGTAGTGTCGGCAACTGTAAACGAAATCCAAGCTCCTTCTTCGCCGATGGCATACAAATTGCCCAACACTGTCATTCCAAAATATCCGTCGGCAATCACCGATGTCCCGGCATTGACAGTCAGTGTCTCGCCGTCAGGAATCATTACATCGCCTATGAGATGGATTTCACCACTCCACGTACCAGATTGATTTCCAGATACTTGCGTTACTTGAGCATTAATTGTCAAAGCGCATAACAACAAACATAATGTGATTATTCTTTTCATATCGATACAGTTAATAATAATGTGTCAAAGATACAAATTTTTACGATAGGGTTTAACACTTATTTTATTATTTTTGCAACGTGAAAAAGATAATCAGATATTTAGCTTTGGTTGCCGCAGTCGCTCTTCTTGGCCGTTGCGCCAATGTGGTGACTCCGGCTGGCGGTCCGAAGGACGAAAAACCTCCGGTAGTGCTGGAATCGTCGCCCGCCAACAATTCAACTAACTTCAGCGGAAAAACCATACATATCAGTTTCGACGAGTTTATCACACTCAACAACGCTTCGAGCAACATTCTGATATCTCCTCCGCTGAAAAAAAAGCCCACTTATCGCACAAGCGGCAAAACATTGATTATCAAATTTGAAGAGCCTCTAAAGCCTGAGACAACCTATTCCATCAACTTCGGCGAGGCCATCAAGGATCTGCATGAGGGCAATGTTTTGAAAGGTTTCAATTACGTCTTCTCAACAGGCGAAAGTTTGGATTCACTTACGCTTAAAGGCACGGTGACTCAAGCCATTGATTTAAAACCTGCCGAAGATTTTTATGTCGGGCTGTATACTGTCGAAGCCGACACCGTCACTTTCGATTATTGCACAAAGACCGATAAAAAAGGCAGATTCGAGCTTAAAGGTCTGGCCGACAACGAGTATCATGTCTTTGTTTTGAAAGACAACAACTCCAATATGATTTACGATCTTCCTAACGAGGAAATCGGTTTTTACCCAGGTCTTGTCAGGCCAGTTGCCGAAAGTTTTTCGGCCGTCGACGACACCACTGCCGTGGATAACGGCATCGAAATTTTCACCTTCGTTGAGGAAGACTCCGTGCAGAAGATTTTCAAAAAAGAGCTTGTCGAGTCGGGTTTGCTGCGCTTCGTGTTCCGTTATCCGGCCGATAATGTCAGCATAACCGCCTTGGAAGAACTCCCGGACACTTTTAACATCATGCCTGTCTATTCGGCAAAAAAAGACACGGTGCTATGGTATTTCACGCCAAACAGAGACAGTTTGCGCATTTGCATCAACGATGGCATAAACATCAGTGACACAATACATATCAGCCTGAAACCACGCGAGGCTGTTTCCAAAAAACGCAAGAAACAGACAGATATCCAGCCTAAGAGTCTGGCTGTAGGCAGCAACCTAAAAAGCGGCAAACTAAAACCCGAGCAGTCGCTGATACTTTGCTTCAACGAGCCTATTACCGAAGTCAACGTCCACGACACAACTTGGTTTATTGTGGATAAAGACACCATAATCAACGATTTGCATTTTTCCAAAGCCGACCAATACGGCTTCAGATACCAGCTCGACAAACAACTTGAACCCGAAAAGAGCTATCAAATCATATTCCCCGACTCCACTTTCTTCGGATTCAGCGGGCTAACCAACGACACAACCAAACTGCGTTTCAACGTCCAGGAAGAGTCGTTGTTCGGCAACATTTACATTATGGTTGAGAAGCCCGAAAGCGTTCCTCAACTGATAATTGAGCTGCTCGATTCAAAAGATCATGTCGTCGACACACAAATAATCAATCAGACACAAGAACTTGCGTTCGAATACCTCGATCCGGGCAAATATAAGCTGAAAGCCATCTTGGATACTGATGCCAACGGCGTTTGGAGCCCCGGCAACTTTAAGAAGAAGCTGCAACCCGAGAAAGTTGTTTATTACGACGGCACACTCGAGGTTCGCGCCAACTGGGACATCGACTTGGATGAGCCTTGGAAAATAGAAAACTAATTGACAATGAATCCATTATATCCTATTATCAAACTTCGTGAAGGCAAAGACGATGCCGTAAAACGTTTCCATCCGTGGATTTTCTCAGGTGCCATCGCATCAGCGGCTCCAGGGCTACAAGCCGGTGATATTGTGACAGTTACAAATTCCAAAGACGAAATCATCGGCACAGGTTTTTGCGAAGCCGGCAACATAGCCGTAAAGTTGCTTTCATTTGAAAACACCAAAATCGGCGCCATGTTTTGGCAGCAGCGCCTTAATGCAGCTTTTGAAACGCGCAAAGCTCTCGGATTCATTGGCAATCAGCACACTAATTGCTTCCGTCTGGTTCATTCCGAAGGCGACAACCTTCCGGGCTTGATTGTCGATATTTACGGAAAGACCGCTGTGATTCAAGCCCAGACCGAAGGTATGGCACTGAATGTCAAGGCGATAGCAAAGGCGATTGAAGCCATTCCAGAGCTGAAAATCGAGGCTATTTACAACAAAAGTTCAGAAGCGATGCAGCGAATGGGTAAAGACGCAGTCGACGACGGCTATCTGATGGGCGGCAAATGCGAGGACTACGTGCTTGAGAACGACTCTAAGTTTCTGATCGACTGGGAAGAAGGACAGAAAACCGGCTTCTTCCTCGACCAGCGTTTCAACCGCGATTTGGTGCGCCAACTTGCCAAAGGCCGCACGGTTTTGAACACATTCTGCTACACCGGAGGTTTCTCGGTCACAGCATTGCAAGGCGGCGCTAAACAAGTGGTTTCGGTCGACTGCTCGAAAAAAGCCATCACAATTTGCGAAAACAATATCGAATTGAACGGCTTTTCGAAAGAAACCAACCCGAGCCTTGTTGAAGACGCCAAGCTGTATCTTCAGAATATGCCCGAAAATCAATACGATTTGATTATCCTCGACCCTCCGGCGTTCGCGAAAAACCATAAATCGCTGCACCGTGGTCTGCAGGGATACAAATTTATAAACAAAGAGGCGATTAAGAAGATTCAAGCAGGTGGCTTGCTGTTCTCTTTCAGCTGCTCGCAAGCCGTCGACAAAGCGCAGTTCCAAAGCATCGTTATGGCCGCCGCCATTGAAACCGGCCGCAAAGCGAAGATTCTATATCAACTTTCGCAACCAGAAGATCATCCTATCAATATATATCATCCAGAAGGAGCTTATCTGAAGGGATTGGTGATGCAAATTAGTTGACAGTTGACAGTTGATAGTTGACAGTTAATAGTTTATTTTGTTGATTATTGCAGTCGTCGAAAATCCTTCAACAAGGTCAACAGTGACGACTTTGCCGCCTTTAGCGGTTACGATGTCGTAGCCGACAATGTTTTCCGGCTTGTAGTCGCTGCCTTTGACCAAGACATCAGGCTGCACGGTCTTTATCAGATTGTAAGGAGTATCTTCATCAAAAAGCACCACAGCGCTCACAAATTCCAAGCCGGCAAGCACAAAGGCGCGAGATTGTTCGTCATTCACAGGACGCGAAGGGCCTTTCAAGCGCTTGACCGAAGCATCGGTATTCAAGCCGATAACCATCACATCGCCGAACGCCGCAGCTTTAGCCAAATATTCAACATGACCGCGATGCAAAATATCGAAACAGCCGTTCGAAAAAACGATTTTCTTGCCGTTTTTACGGCAATCTTCCAGCCATTTCGCGAGACCTTTCCCGTCAAGGAGTTTATTGTTTATCTTTTCGAAGTAATTCATAATCAATTGTTTATAGGTTTTCTCTTGTCAAAAAAGAACATCACCACATAGGCCAAAATGCCTGTGATGAGGTAAAATATCATCTGTGAGCCGTGATTAATGGCGGCAAACGAGCCCGCCACTTGTTCCGTAATTCCGTAGAAGCCACTCAGCAAGGTGATGGCTATGAAATGATATGTGCCGATGCCTCCGGGAACTGGTGCCACAACACCTAAAGTGGCTATTCCGAGCAATGTTATGGCTTCAACTACGCCCAAATGGCTCGTTTCAGCCAACATGTAAAATGGCAGCCATGTCATCAAGACGTAAAAGCCCCAAACGCCTAATGTATAAAGGACAAAGCGCCATTTTTTCTTCATCGTTACAACCGACTTGATGCCATCAACGAAACCGTGCCACAGCGAAGCGATTTTCTTGTTTTTTCTAATAATTTTTACCAAAAAAATGATAAAAACAATGCCGACAACGATAACAATAATTCCAAATAACACATTGTTTATCAGCTTGTTAACGAGCGGTACCATCCATGAGGTTATGAGGCTTCCAAGCAGTTTCCACTGAAAAACTATCACCAAAAAAGCCAGCATAAAAAGCACCGTCAAATCGATGATTCTTTCCGACACCACCGAGCCCAACGATTTGTCGAACGGTATGTTTTCCTTGCGTTTCAACACACTGCAGCGTGCCACCTCACCCAATCTGGGAAAGATGCAATTGGCAAAATAAGCGATTAAGACAGCACCGTAAGTTGACCCGGCACGTGTTTCATAACCCATTGCCTCAATCTGAAGATTCCAACGCAAAGCCCTGAAAAACAATGATATGGCTAAACATACCAAGCTTAAAAGCATCCATGAGTACTTAGCCGATTTGATATCGGTCAAAAGCTGAGTCAAATCGATGTTACGGAAACTGAACCACAACAGCGACACTCCCAAGGCTAGGAAGAAGATGTACCAAAGGGTTTTGGATGTTTTCTTGTTCAAATTTTGTTGTTTTTGTCAGGAAAAACAATCATCGGCTTGAATTTCTTGGCCTCTTCGAAGTCCATCGAAGCGTATGAAGCAATAATCACAAGATCGCCTTTTTTCACCAGATGTGCCGCCGCTCCGTTGATGCCGATGACGCCGCTGCCTCGCTTACCTTTGATTACGTAAGTGTGCAAGCGGTTGCCATTGGTCACGTCGTAGATGTCAACCTTTTCATTTTCAATCAGGTTGACGGCATCCATCAGGTTTTCGTCAATGGTGATGCTGCCGATATAGTCGAGGTCGGCCTGAGTCACCGTGGCGCGATGTATTTTCGATTTAAGAACTTCTATATTCATTTTAATATATTCTCAAGTTATCAATCAGACGGACCGGACCCAGCTGCAAGGCCACAAAAATGCGGGCGTGTTCGCTGTCTTTCCAGTCGCATACAGGTTGCAAGGTTGTCTCGTCTGATATCTCAACGTATTCCACGTCAAATTGTTTTATTTCGGAATACTTTTTCAGTGCGAGAGCCTTCATTTCAGCCGGACTCATGGTGCGGTAGTTGGCCACTGTCTCCTTCAACACTTTGTAAATCATCGGAGCGATGGCACGCTCTTCGGCGTTGAGACGCATGTTGCGCGAGCTCATGGCCAAGCCGTCTGTTTCACGAACGATGTCGCAAGGCACTATTTCGAGATTTATATTGTAATCTTTAACCAATTTTCTGATGATAGCCTGCTGCTGGAAGTCTTTTTCGCCGAAATAGGCACGATTGGGTTCCACAATCTCAAAAAGTTTGCGAACCACGATAGCTACGCCGTTGAAATGGCCCGGACGGCAGGCGCCCTCCATTACATGCTCAATGGCTCCGAAATCGTAGTGGTCAGTCACTGCTGTAGGGTACATTTCCTCGACCGAAGGCATGAAAACAGCGTCGCATCCGGCGCCTGCCAGAAGTTTCACATCCTTTTCGGGAGTACGCGGATACTTTTCGAGGTCAGCAGGATTGTTGAACTGTACCGGATTGACAAAAACACTTGCCACTACCACATCGTTCTCACTTTTGGCGCGGCGAATCAGCGAAAGATGACCTTCGTGCAAAGCACCCATGGTCGGAACCAAACCCACAGTAAGCCCTGAATCGCGTTTGGCTTTCAAAAACGACTGAAGATCATTGATATGCTCAAAAACTTGAATCATAATACTTATTTCAGTTTGAAAAAACATGCAAAATTACATAATTCACAAATATAACGCACAATTTTTACTCAATTAATTTAAAAAATTAGTATCTTTGCGTCGTTTTTGTGCCCTTGTAGTTCAACGGATAGAATGGAGGTTTCCTAAACCTTAGATTTGGGTTCGATTCCCAGCGAGGGTACGATTTTTTTTAATTTCACTATGAGAAAAATTGTATCCATATTAACCATACTGCTGATATCCACCACCTTATGCCAAGCTCAAGCTCTTGGCGAGTGGACTTCGCACACCCCCGGTTTGAAAGTGATTGATGTCGACATGATGCACAGCAAGGTCTTCGCCGCCACCCCATACGACATCTTTTATTACAACACCAACGACAACAGCATCAACCGTTTGTCGAAAGTGAACGGTCTTTCAGACATGGGCATAAGCCTTATCAGCTACAGCCAGCCGTACGACATCATGTTTGTCGGCTACACCGACACCAACATCGATATCATTGACAATCAAGGAAATATAACCAATATCCCTGATATTTACAACAAATACATATTGGGCGAAAAAACCATCAACAGCGTGTATTTCCACAATAAATTCGCTTACGTATGCTGCGGATTCGGCATTGTGGTTATAGACATGGAGCGCAAAGAGGTGCACGACACTTACATTTTAGGTCAGAACGGAGGTTATCTGGGCATTAATGATCTGACTATTTGCGACGGGTATTTCTACGCCGCCACGCAAAGCGGAATCATGTACGCCAAAACCAACAATCCTTATCTGGCCGATTATTCGCAATGGAAGCGTTTTGGCAACAACTTGCCCAACAGCCGTGACAATTTCTCTCACATAGCCACTTTCGGCGGCCATGTCATTGCCAACTATTCCGACAACGAGCACGACAGTGACAAGTTGTATTCGCTGAACGACACCACATCGTGGTCGTATTTCTTCGATGGTGACCTAGACCTCATCAACGAGATGCGAGTCAGCGACGATATGCTCATACTGACAACCAAAGAAATCAACGTTTACAACACCGACAAGGAGTGTATCTTCAATTTCAACAAGCTGAGCCCGAAATCGACATTCTACGATAAGACCAACAACTGCTACTGGATAGGTACAGCCTACAATTCGTTGCTACAGGTGATGCCCAATGGCGCACATAGTTCAATCATTTTCAATGGCCCTTATTCAAACAACGCCTTTGAAATCAACACTGCAGGCAACGACCTTTGGGTTGCTCCGGGCGGCTACACCCCCAACTGGGCGCCCACATGGAAGCATTACGGATTTTTCCACTACGACGGCGACCAATGGACTTCCAACAACTGGAACAAAGTGTTCGACAGCGTGTTTGACATCACTTGCGTGAAGGCCGACCCTGTCAAGAGCAACACAGTTTATGCCGGCTCATTCTCTAGAGGCCTTGTGGTTTTTGAAGGCGATGAGGTGAAAAATGTGTACAACAGCTACAACAGCAGCCTTGGCATTCACTTGGCAATCAACTACACATACATCACCGGTTTCGATTTCGACAGCGGCAACAACATTTGGATTGCCAATACCGGCGCGGCCAAATCGCTCTCGGTTTGGCGCACCGACGACACTTGGGAGGCATTCAACATTGGCAGTGGCGACATCAGCCACCTGATGGTTGACAATAACGATGTGAAATGGATTTTGAGACGTGAGGGTGAAATTGTCTTGTTCAAAGACGGCACTATCAAGACCGTGTCAACCAATTCCAACATCGGCAATCTTCCAGGCACAGCCAACTGTTTTGTCACCGACCGCAACGGCACTGTTTGGGTTGGCACAACCGACGGCGTCGGGCTGTTCTACGATTCAAGAAGAATCATGCAGAACAATAGCTACGCATGCTCACGCATTCTGATTCCTCGCAACGACGGTACAGGCCAAGCCGACTACCTGCTTTCAGGCCAATCGGTGCTTTGTATGGCAGTGGACGGAGCCAATAACATCTGGTTCGGCACCAACAACGGAGTTTTACACACCTCAGCCGACGGGCAGACCACATATCATCACTTCACCATGGAAAACAGCCCGTTGTTCTCCAACACAGTGAAAGACATTGCCATAGACGACAACGGTAATGTGTATTTTGCCACCGACCAGGGAATCATCTCATACAGAGGCACCGCCACCAAAGGCAACACATCCAACACAAATGTTGTGGTTTATCCCAACCCCGTTAGGCCCGAGCATCGTGGAATCGTCGGCATCAAAGGACTGGTCACCGACGCTTTGGTCAAGATTACAACCACCAGCGGCAACTTCGTGACACATCTGAAAGCTCAAGGCGGACAAGCGGTTTGGGACTGCACCGACATCAACGGTCAAAAAGTTCAGCCGGGCATATACCTCATTTTCGTCAGCGACGAATCAGGCACCGAAACTTACGCCACCAAGGTACTTATCATGAAATAATCCATGGAGCAACCCGACAAAACCCGCGCCATAGTTCTCAAAGCCATTCGTTATGGCGATAACAGCCTAATAGTCAGACTGTTAACTGAGCAAAGCGGATTGAAGGCCTTTATGGTCAAGGGTGCTTTCAACAAATCATCAAAAATAAGGGCGGCATTGTTCCAGCCCCTCACCCTTCTGGAGGTGGTTTGCGCCAACTCGCGCGGCGACCTCGGGTATCTGCGGGAGGCTAATGTGGAATTGGCTTACAAAGACATTCCTTTCAACATTTACAAAAACACCGTCGTGATTTTTCTGAGTGAGCTTCTGTCAAAGACTATACAAGACAGCGAAACCGACACCGAATTGTTCGGCTTCATCCACGACGCCTTGACGCATCTCGACAGCATGCAGGCCAGCTGCGCCGATTTTCCACTGAAATTCTCTATCGAGTTGAGCCGTCACCTTGGTTTTGAGCCCAACACCGGCGGATTCAAGCCAGGCTGTGTTTTCGACCTTGAAGAAGGCCGTTTCCGCCATGACGGCGCAGCATCGGCATATCTTATCGACAGCCGGCAAAGCGAATCGTTTTACAGGCTCTGCAACGCCAGTGTTCTAAACGATGAAAGTTTGAATTTGAAAAACGGTGAGCGTCGTCAGCTGCTTTCACATGTCATCACATACTACAAGCTGCACGTGAGTGGGTTCACAGATATGAATTCAACCGATGTGTTAAAATCAGTGCTTGATTTGTAAGCATTTAACACTAAGGCATTTTATGCCGTATAAAGGATCTTTCGTGTATTTGTTTTCCAACTTGAATTTATAATCTCCTACTTCGCTAAAACTCATTCCGCTGATTAAAGGCAGCTCGAAATTGTAATAGCCGTCAAGCTTTTCCGATTTGAAATTGCCTTCGCTGTCTTTCAAGCGAAACTTATACTCGCGCGAACGGCGGCTTCCGTCGGGACTGCTCACCGACATAGTGACAACAAACAATCCGTCTTCATCGGGATAAGGATAAACATTAGGATAATCGTCCGAAACCGACACATACAGCACCAAATCGGCTGTCATCGGAGCTTTCACCACGTTGTAAGTGGCATTCAGATAGTCGAACCTGCCCCACATTTCACCCTTAAAGTCAACCTCCAACACAGTGTCATCCTGCTTTTGGCAGCAGGAACCAAGGCATAACACCATCATTATCAATGTTAAAGCGAGCGAAAAATATTTTTTCATATTATAAATAATTTACAATTTTGATGTAGAAATCCGATTGTAAAATTACTATTTTTTCTTTGATAAAAAGACAAAATAATGCAAACTTTTAGTATTTTTGTATTTGGAAACTTTCTCAAGAAATATTTCGTAACAGCATGATTAAGAATAAGATAAACTATTCGCACAGAAAATATGTCATCGGCTCGATATTCATATTGGTCGCTGTGATTTTGCTTATCAAGCTGTTTATAATTCAGGTTGTCGACGATTCTTACAAACTATCCTCCGAAAGCAACACTTTACGATACATCACACAATACCCTTCGAGAGGCAAGATTTACGACCGCAACGGCAAGCTTTTGGTCTACAACGACGCTGTTTACGACCTGATGATTGTACCCCGTCAGGCTAAGAATATCGACACCGCTGCTTTTTGTAAATTATTGAATATCAGCAATGAAACATATAATAACAACTTAAAGAAAGCCAAAAAATATTCATCTATCACCCCTTCGATTTTCATTGCTCAGATTTCAAAGGAGGACTACGGCCGCATAGCCGAGGTGTTGTATCGCTATCCGGGGTTTTATTTCCAGACACGTTCCATCAGGCAGTATCCGATGCCAATAGCGGCTCACACCTTGGGAAGCATTGGCGAGGTCACCAAACCCGAGATGGAACGTGACGCCTACTATAAACTTGGCGACTACATAGGGAAATCGGGCATCGAAAAATATTATGAGAACAAACTGCGTGGCAAAAAAGGCATAAAAATCACCGTCGTCGACGTTCATAACCGCGAAAAAGAGCGCTACATGAACGGAGCATGCGACACTCTGCCTGTGCCAGGAGCCGATATAATTCTCGGTCTGGATGCCGATCTGCAGGCTTACGGCGAATACCTCATGACAGGCAAAACCGGCTCGATTGTTGCCATAGAGCCGTCGACGGGGCAGATTCTGGCCATGGTGACAAGTCCCACATACAACCCCAACGAACTGGTGGGACGTATGCGCGGCAACAGATACAACGAGTTGCTCAACGACCCCGACAAGCCTTTGATTAACAGAGCCATCAGCGGCACATACCCGCCAGGCTCCACTTTCAAGATGATCAACGGCTTGATTTCACTTCAAAGCGGTGTGGTGACTGTCAACACTGCGTATCCCTGCAGCGGGCCTGAAAGCACACCTATCAAATGCACACACTATCACAGCTCGCCCGTAAAGCTATACGACGCCATCGAAAACTCCTGCAACCCATATTTCTGGTATGCGTTTCAGGATATGATGAAGGCTCCGCGCTTCAAAGACACCAAAGAAGCCTATGCCTTCTGGTACAACCTGGTCACCAGCTTCGGATTGGGCCGCACCTTCAAGTCAGACATCCCATTCACCGTGCCTGGCAATATCCCCAAAATGGAGTATTATGACCGATTATACAACGGTGTCTGGAATGCCATGACCATACGCTCGCTCAGCATCGGACAGGGTGAAATACTCATCACCCCTCTTCAAATGGCCAACGTGGCAGCCGCCATCGGCAACGAAGGCTTTTACTACGAGCCTCATTACATAAAATCTTTCGGTGATTCAAGCATTGCCATCGACTCCACTTTCATCACCAAACATGTCATAGATATAAATAAAAGGCATTTCAAGGATGTGAAAAAAGGCATGCAGAACGTGTTCGAAGGTCAGCATGGCACAGCCCGCATGTCGCATATCGACAGCATCACCGTGGGCGGCAAGACCGGCACAGCCGAAAACCCTCATGGCCTCGACCACTCAATACTCATGGCTTTCGCGCCGGTTGAGAACCCTCAGATTGCCATTGCCGTGGTGGTTGAAAACGCCGGATTCGGCTCAACTTGGGCCGCTCCTATAGCATCATTGATGATAGAAAAATACATCAGAGGCTATGTGAAACGCAAAAACGTGGAGCAAAAAGTATTAACAATCAACGAATCTGTAGAATGAGAAGCAAAACTATTATAGGCAAGATTGATATATGGTTGTTAATCATATACTTGGCGCTTGTTGTCGTCGGACTACTAAGCATATACGCCGCTGCTTATAATGAAGATTTTCCGCATATTTACGACATGTCGCAAAACTACGGCAAACAGCTGCTTTTCATCGGCATCAGCCTTGCCGTCGGTTTTATGATTTTGCTGATTGACGCCAAGTTTTTCAATGCTTTCGCATATATCATCTACGGCTTGTCAATAGTATTTTTACTACTGGTTTTGGTCGTTGGTTCAAAAATTTCAGGCTCCACCTCGTGGATTCAATTGGGATCTTTCTCGTTTCAGCCGTCCGAGTTTGCCAAGTTCGGCACGGCTTTGGCTTTGGCGCATTATCTCAGCCAGATTGATATTGACGTCACCAAAATCAAGACTCGCGTAACAGCTTACGGAATAGTTTTTCTGCCTATGCTGCTTGTGTTGGCTCAAGGTGACGCAGGCTCGGCTTCTGTATTTTTGATCTTTCTGCTGGTAATTTACCGCGAGGGCATGGGAGGCACCATTCTGATTATAGGTTTGGTGGCCGCCACGCTTTTCATTTTGTCGCTTTGCGTTTCGAAATGGTATGTGATGATAGGCCTGGCGGTTATTTTCGCAATCATGATTGTTTTGATTAACCGCACCCGACAAAACATTCTCAAGCTTACGGCTCTGCTAATCATAGCTTGCGCCTTTGTCTTCTCGGTTGATTACGCCTTTTACCACGTTCTGAAGCCCCATCAGCGGACACGTATCAATATAGTCATAGGCAAAGAAAAAGACACCAAAGGCGTAGGCTACAACCTCAACCAGTCAATGATTGCAATAGGTTCAGGCGGTTTCTCAGGCAAAGGCTATCTCAACGGCACCATGACAAAATACAATTATGTGCCCGAGCAGCACACCGACTTCATATTCTGCACCGTCGGCGAGGAGTTTGGCTTTGTCGGAAGTTCGATGCTGGTCTTGCTTTATCTGGCTTTAATATTGAGACTCATTCACTTGGCCGAGCGACAGCGATCGGCCTTCAGCCGAATTTACGGCTATGGAATAGCTTGCGTTTTCTTCTTCCATTTTGCCATTAATATAGGAATGACAATAGGATTAGTGCCTGTCATCGGCATCCCATTGCCATTCTTAAGTTACGGAGGCACAAGCCTTCTGATGTTCTCAACTATGGTGTCCGTTTTCCTGAAACAGGATGCGAACCGTATAAATATCCTTTAGATTCCTAACGAAATATTCAGTCCTTTTGCGGTGCGAATCAGGTCGCAATCAGGCTCCACAAAGTTCATCTTAGCCACGGCGTCTTTGATTGGCACACTTATGACATTAGGATGACGGTAAGCTACCATGTGACCGTATTCCTTGTTCAGCACCATTTCGAACGCCTTCACGCCGAACTGTGCCGCAAGCACGCGGTCGTAGGCAATCGGCACGCCGCCACGCTGCAGATGACCGAGTGTTGTCTCACGCATATCGTGCTCAAAACCAGCAGTTTTCATCTGCTCTATGAACTTCACTCCTATGCCGCCGAGCTTCACGTTCTCATAGCCAGGCTCGTTACTCTTGGTGAAGATCTGGGTGCCGTCTTTCGGCTTGGCACCCTCACTGATGACCACGATGGCATGACCACGGTCGTTGTGGAAACGCTCCTCGAGACGCTTCTTCACGATGTTGACGTCGTAAGGGAACTCAGGCAACAGACACACCTCTGCACCGCCAGCTATTGCTGCGTTCAGTGCAATCCAGCCGGCGTCACGACCCATGACTTCGAGCACGAAAACACGGTTGTGAGAAGCTGCTGTTGTGACAAGTTTATCCACGGCTTCGGTAGCAATCTGCACTGCGGTCTGGAAGCCGAAGGTGCAGTCGGTCATCGAGAGGTCGTTGTCGATAGTCTTCGGCACACCTATAATATTAAGTCCCTTTTCGTACAACTTCTGCGAAATGCGCTGCGAGCCGTCGCCGCCGATATTGATGACGCAATCGACACCCATATATTCCAGTCGGCGAATCATCTCGTCGCTACGGTCGACCACTTCCCAAGTGCCGTCGTTTTTCTTCACTGGCCAGCTGAACGGGCCGCCTTTGTTGGTTGTCTCGATTATTGTGCCGCCACGGAAATGTATTCCGCGAACGACTTCAGGTGTCAAGCGCACTATCTCCTGCGGCTCCCAAAGCACTCCGTTGAAGGCCTGGATGCTGCCGAGAACTTCCCAGTCGGTCTCTTGCGACGCACGCTTCACAATAGCGCGAATCACCGCATTCAAACCCGGACAGTCGCCGCCACCAGTGGTTATTAAAACTCGTTTCATGATATTAATTTTTCAAATTCAATGCAATCTGCAATTCATCAAGCTGTTCTTGTGCAATCGGAGACGGTGATTCCGCCATCACATCTCTTCCCTGGTTGTTTTTCGGGAATGCGATGAAGTCGCGGATTGAGTCCTGACCTCCGAAGAGCGAGCAGAGACGGTCGAAGCCGAATGCCAATCCTGCGTGTGGTGGTGCTCCGTATTCGAAAGCGTTCATCAGGAAGCCAAACTGCTCCTGAGCCTTCTCGTCGGTGAAGCCGAGGGTGTGGAACATCTTCTTCTGCAGGTTCTTGTCGTGGATACGAACTGAGCCGCCGCCGACTTCAGTGCCGTTGAGCACGATGTCGTAAGCGTTTGCACGGATCTCACCCCATTTGTCAGGCTGCTCGAGCAGGTATTCATCCTCAGGTTTCGGAGCCGTGAACGGATGGTGCATAGCATAGTAACGCTGTGTCTCTTCGTCCCATTCGAGAAGCGGGAAGTCGATGACCCACAATGGTTTATACACGTTCGGGTCGCGCAAGCCGAGTTGATTGCCCATCTCGAGACGGAGAGCGTTCATCTGAACTCTTGTCGGCATGGCTTTACCACTGAGTATCAACAGCATATCGCCCGGTTTGGCGTTACATTTGTCGAGCCAAGTCTTCAAAACTTCAGGTGTGTAGAACTTATCGACTGACGATTTGATTGTGCCGTCTTCGTTGTATTTCACGTAAACAAGGCCTTTAGCACCAACCTGCGGACGTTTCACGAAGTCGGTGAGTGCGTCGGTCTGCTTGCGGGTGTAGTTGGCGCATCCTTCAGCGTTGATGGCGACCACGAGCTCAGCCTCGTCGAACAC
>JAFZXP010000029.1 GCA_017616735.1 Bacteroidales bacterium | reverse complement strand
GCTGCCCATTCGTCGATATACTCTGCCATCGGTGATGACGGGGTGATAGGATAAATGGCGGCAACTTCGCTGAACATGTAGGCAACATGGGCCGCAGCCTGGTTACCGTCGCATGTCATAAACTTTTTTTCTGCCATATTTCTATATAGTTAAAATTTGATTTCTTATTTGTCACCGTGCTGGCATCCTTTGTGCTGATGCTCGCAGCCTTCGTGATTACCTTCGCATTTGTGGCCTTCTTCATGTTTGCCGCAACCTTCGTGTTTCTGGCAACCCTCATGCTTTTCGCATTTTCCCTCATGTTTGCAGCAACCTTCATGCTGTTTCTGGCATTCAGCTTTCATGGCTTCTGTCATCTCAACGTGTTTCTTTGCCATTTCAATGAGGTCGGCGCGCTGTGCCTCGTCGAGGTCGTTCCAGTTGGCCAAAGCGTTGATCATCAAGTCGATGTGTTCCATCATCTCTGGGCATGGAGCCTGGTGGTGATCGCATTCATGATGTTTGTCGCACTGTTCCTGCTTGCCTTTGCAGCAGTCTTTAGCTTCTTTGTTTTCCTTTTTGTCGCAGCATGATGTCATCAAAAATGCCACGAGACCGATTGCTAAAATGTACTTTTTCATTATTTGTGATTTTAGATTGATTATTCAGAATTTGAACCCGATAAAAACGTGCAAAGATATGAAATATTTTTCAATAAAACTAAAAAATCATTCGCCTTTGTCGAGATAATAAATCACCTCGTCGTCACGCTTCATAAAGTGCTGTTCGCGAGCCACTTTCTCAACGGCGGCCGAGTCGTTCTTAAGGTCGTACAAAGTCTGCCTGTCTTTCTCGAGTTTTTTGTCCAATTGCTCGATATCCTTGTCCAATTTCTTGATTTTACGATAGGAACGGCCCTGCTCAAAAATGTTGAACTGGTCGAAAAAAACTATCACTGCCGCAAAAATCAAAGTGGCGATAATATACTTGTTGGCGAGTTTTTTCAGAACGTCCTTAAAAGTCATGTTCGTAAGATTTTTTGCAAAAATAGTGATTTTTGATATTTTTTTATTACTTTTGCAAAAAATAAATTTTGATAGGTATGAAAAGACTCATTTTCACTACTTTACTTGCATTTTTAGCCGTTTCTGTCTACTCACAGGATGATTATCAGAAGTATGTGGAATCACAGAAGCAGCAGATGAACCAAAAACAGCAGAATTACAAGCAGTCCATCACCGATATGAATAAGGAATACAAGGATTATGTCGATAAGCAGAATGCCGAGTTTGCCGAGTTTGTAGCCAAAGAATGGGAACTGTTTAATGAGTTTAAGAAAGAACAGCTGGCGATGACGCAGCCCAAGCTGGATGTGGCGCCGGTGGCTGAGAAACAGGATAAGGACGTGGAAATAATCTCGACAGAGATTTCATATAACAAAGAGAACAAATTGCCCAAGGTTACTCATGCCGTGGCTGTGAAATATGTTCCGACCGACAACAACTATGAGCTGAAAAGCAAGGTTACCGCTGAAGGCCCGATTGAACTAAAGCCTAAGAGTTTCAAGGATATGGCCAAGGTGGAGGATGTTGCGGACGGTTCGGCTCTGAAAATCAATTTTTACGGAAGAGAACTCAGCATAAAAGTTGACGAAAAGTTGAAAATCAAAAGCAGCGGAATAGAGGAGAAAAATGTGGCCGAGTATTTCACCAACATAGCCAAATGCAGAACCGAAACACAAGCGTTGTGGAACGAATTGTCAACGGTGGTTGACCAGTTTGGACTTAATGAATGGGGCTACTACTGCCTGCTGCGCGAGGTATCGAATAAAATGTTGGCCGACGTCAACGACAGGGTGCTTTTCTGCTTCTACATGCTTCGCAACGAAGGAAATTTTAAGACACGCGTCGGCCGCGGCAAGGATTCGGGCAAGTTGACACTTCTTCTGGCATTGGACAACAGCAAGGAGGTTTATTCATACACATTCTTCCGCTTCGAGGATAACGGCAAAGGCGCCAAGCCGGTGAAATATTACACGGTATACGGCGGAGGCAACGCCGAAGAGCCTATTTACACCTATAGTTTCTGCGAGCAGGATGTGAAAAAGAACGAGATGAAACTCGACTTCAACAAGACTCTGAATATGGGCGAGTGCGACGTGATGAGAAAGCTTAAGCTGACCGACAACAAATATGTGACATTGCCTTATAATCAGGCTCATATGGCATATTTGAACGATGTCCCGATGACGGTGTTCCCGATATATTTTGTGTCGCCGGTGTCAATTGAGGCGCAACAGGCCCTGCAGAAGAGTTTTGATGAAATACAAGCCGAATACACGCCTGCGCAATTCATTCAGGTTCTGCTGCATTTCGTGCAGACAGCATTCGAATACAAAACCGACGAGGAACAGTTCGGATACGAAAAATATTTCTACCCCGAAGAGGTGATTGGATATCCTTACAGCGACTGCGAAGACCGCTCGGCAATGTTTGCCTGGCTGGTGCAGAAATACACCAACGCCAAAGTGATAGGACTGCAGTACGAGGGTCATATCGCCACAGCTGTGTGGTTTGGCGATGATGCCGACATACAAGGCGACGGCTTTATTTACGGCGGCAAAAAATACTATGTTTGCGATCCTACTTACATCAATGCGTCGATTGGAATGACTATGCCGCAGTTCAAGGGTAAGACGCCAAAAGTGATAAAGCTTAAGAAATAGTGTAGAGTTGAGAGTTTAGAGTGTAGAGTAGTTGAAAGTTTATAAAGATTAAAAGTTCATAAAGTAGATATGAATAAGTTTTGGAAGGTATTCCTTATTATCTTGGCGGTGCTGGCAGTGGGCGTCGCAGTGTATTTCATTTGGTTCCACGACAACAAGAAGTATTATACTCCTGAAATCATCGAGCCTGAGGTTTTCCATGATATAGAATTTGACACCGACTTGCTTATCGGTGTTTGGAAAGAAGACGAGTTGTATTATCGTTACAACGATGACGGCTCGGCTGTCACATGGGATTTATCAGACGATGTGATGGAGGATGAAGGCACTCAACTCACATGGACTTTAGAGCACAATCTGTTCACCCATTATTACAAGATGGAAATCGGCCCTATCGTACCAAAACAGTACAATATGAAAGTGCTTGAACTGGATGTGATGGAATACGACGATGACTACGGCGTGAACCACAAATTCTCGAAAGTCGACGAACTGCTTATTCAGTAAAGCGTTTCATCACCGCATAGGCGTCTTGAATGCCTAATTCGCCGGCTTTGCTCAAGTCTTTGACAGCTTGGTCTTTCTTGTTCAAATAAATCAAGGTGAGAGCCCTGTTGTAGTAGGCTTCAGCCAGATTGGGGTCGTATTTGATGGCTTGTGTGTAGTCGTTGATGGCCTGGTTGAAATCCTGCATTTGCAGGTGAATGTTTCCTAAATTATACCAAACAATCGGATTGTTTTTAGTTTTGCCCAGCACATCGGTTATGGTGTTGAGCGACTGCTGGTAGTCGGGGCGTTCCTGCTCCACAGTCGCTATGTCGACGGCTCTTTTTTGCGTGATGTAAATGGAGTTGTCGTAGTTTTTGTCGTTAACGGAAAGCTCGGCTTTGCCGTTCTGCAACACCGACAGGTTGATGCCGGCGTAAACGCCCAGCATCGGATCGTTAAGCAGAGACGAGAACTGGCTTTCGCCTCGTTGGAAATTGAAAATCTCCAGATTGTACATTCCACTCAGGAAAGTGCGAAGGTTGTCGTTTTCGATAGTGTTGATTATAGAATCGTTAAGGAACGACTTATGGTTTTCATCGAACAAATCGTTGATGGTATAAGCTAATTTGCCGTTAAGACGGTTGCTTTGCGACAGCTGGCTGAGCGTGGCGTCAAGGTAGCCGTTGTCGCTGTCGGTGACGTTGACTATGAAACTGGCACGTGGCCTGATTGTGACCTCTGAAAACTGTATGAGAGATTTCTGACGGTTGCCATCCACAAAATCCGATTCAAAACTGATGATTTTGTTGTAATCCATTTTGGAATAATGGTTGTAAAGCGAATCGATGTTGGCTTTGTCTTCGTTGACAAACGCCATAATCTCTCTGGCATGCCACTGATCCTGCTCGGCGCCTTTGATGTCGTTTTTCTCAAATCTGACCACGGCGCGGTTCATCCAAGCGTCAATGAAGTCGGGAAACAGCTCTATGACTTTGGTGAAGTCGTCTTCGGCATTATCCCATTGCTTCATCTGATAAAATAGAATACCTCGGTTAAAATAGCCGTATATATTCTGCGGATTTATTTCAATCACCTTATTGTAGAGCGCAAGAGCCACTTCGTAGTCTTTTTGCATTGAGTAGATTATGGCCCGGTTGAAGTAGGTGAGGGCGTTGCGTTCATCGAGATTGTTGACTTTTTCGTAATCGTTGAGCGCAGCCACGGTGTCGCCCAGGTTGAGATAGGCCATTGCGCGGTTGAAATAGATAAGCGGATTGTCTTTGTCCATGCGCAGCGCCTTGTTGAAGTCGCTCATCGCTTCCTGATACTCTTTGCGCTCCAGCTCTATCATGCCGCGACGCACTATGGCCTCGATGTTGAAGAAATCGTTGTACACGGCGCTGTTCATGTCTTCGAGCGCACCGTCCATGTCGTCGAGGTAACGTCGCGCAATGCCTCTTGAAATATAGGCATTGGCATTCTCGGGGTTGATGATCAGGGCTGTATCAAATTCAGCCACGGCATTCTGATAGTCGTTGAGATGCATCAAGGTGGAGCCTGAAGCCAAATGCAGATCCTCGCTGAAAGGATCGAGGCTGATGGCTTTTTTGAAGTCGGACATGGCGTCGGCGTAATTTGACAGACGGTCGTTGGCCACGCCACGGTAGTGGTAGGCGCGAACATACAATGGATGAATCTCGAGTGTGCGGCTAAAGTCGTCGACTGCGCCGGTGTAGTCGCTTAGGCTGTACTTGGCAATGCCGCGCAGGAAATAAGCTTCGAAGTCATTGGGCTTGGCCACAATGGCTATGTTGAAGTTTTTGATGGCGTCGGAATAGTTTTCCTTCGACAGGTCGATCTTTCCCATCAACACGTAATGCTTGTGATTGATTTGCGCGCTTATTTCAGCCAACGGCAACAAAGCCAGCACCAATATGACAAGAAGTTTTTTCAAAACTTATTTCTGAAATTTTGTAAAGGCATCCATAATGGAATCTTGATATGACTTCGACACCGTGATGTTTTTGATGCTTGTGGTATCGAACTGAATCACAAACTCCGACGCGTCTTTTTTGAGCGACATTACGTGGAGCAGATTGATCATGTATGATCGGTGGCAACGCTGCAAAGGAGTGTCGCGCATATCGTCAGACAGCTTTTTCAGATTGGTTCTCAATAGAAAATCCATCATTTTGTCGCCGTTGATATACTTGATAATAACGTAGTTGTCGGCCGATTCGGCATAGAGAATGTTCTCGATGTTGGTAGACAGTTTGATTTCTCCTCTTTCGTCTTTCAAGTGAATGATGCTGCTTTCCATCTTGCGTCCGCCTAAGTCTTCAATGCGTTTGCGAAGATTGGCATTATCGAGATAAAGAAGTGCTATGATGTATGGAATCAGCAGCATCCAGAAGGTGTTGGCGATGGATTTGGTAAAGATGTTGAAGATGGCCTCCCACATCGTCAGCTCGGGCATCTCTTCCAGATATCTGTCGATAAAACCGACCGCATAGCCAACAAACACATAGAACACCGACACGAATACAGCTTCGCCAATCAGCCATAAAACATATTCGCCGTATCCTATCTGGACTCTTTTGGTTACATAGCCCATAAGCATACGGCTTAATGACACAACCACCATGCCGATGAGCACCATCAGTGAGGAGTACATCAGGTAGTTGGTTCCGGCATTGACATTCGGTATCCAGCTTTCAGAATTGAAAGGCTTGAAGATATTAATAAAAAGCAATGAGTACGCAGTCGTAAAAACGATAATGCGTACTACATTGTTTTTCTCCAGAAGGTAGCTTGGAAGGTCTTTGTTTCCAAACAGCTTCAGTTTATATTTGCTTGTGTCCACGGCACAAGTTAAGTTTTACTGCAAGCGGAACACTATAGGCAGTGTGTATGATACACGCACAGGGTTGCCACGCTGTTTTCCCGGCTTGAATTTAGGCAGGTTCTGCACCACGCGGATAGCTTCTTCGTCGCAACCGCCGCCGATGCCACGGAGCACGTTGACGTTGGAGATTGAACCGTCTTTTTCAACAACGAAGTTGACGAACACTCTGCCCTGGATGCCGCTTTCACGTGCCATCATAGGGTATTTGAGGTTTTTCTGGACATGTTCCATCAATTTGGCTGGACCACCTGGGAATTCAGGGTTCTCTTCAACAGAAAGGAACACCTCTTCCTCTTCGATGTTTTCTTCTTCGATTTCAGGAGCCTCGTAAACGTATTCTTCGATTTCTTCGTCCTGGTCGACTTCAGCGTTGATATCGATATCTTCAACCTCGACGTCGTCTTCCACCACCTGGATTTGTGTCACCTGTGGCTTTGGAGCCTGGACTGGAGGTTTTGGCATCTCCTGCTTTGTGATTTCAACCATTTCCTCTTCGATCACTTCAACCTGTCTGGCGAAGGTGTCGAGGTTCTGTTTGTCGTAGCTCTTGTATTCAAAAACACGCCAAACAATAAACAAAGTAACGACAAGCCCGATGAGGGTAAATGTCAACTTTTTGTCTTCAAGACTTGCCTTTTTTGATTTTTTTATTTCCATAACGTTAAATTTATTCTTGCATAATTAACGCTGCGAAGTTAGCAAAAATTATTTAATCTCCGACGAATTTTTTATCATTTTTTTTCGGAAGATCAATTTAAATATCAATATGCCTAATATACAGCCGATTACATCAGCCAAAAAGTCGTAAATGCTGCCATATCTGCCATGGAATATATTAGCTTGCAACACCTCTGTAATTGCGCCGTAGGCTATTGTTATTAAGAAAACAATCAGCTGAAGCTTGATGCGATAGGATTTGTTGTTATGGCAATATTCTTCCCGATAGCCCCAGATTGTGAAAAACGACAGGGACGCAAACATCAGCAAATGCACCAGTTTGTCGGGCCCCAGCCATTCCCAGAATGTGATGACTTTGGGAAAATAAGACCCCGGCAAACCGCAGAGTATCATAATTATGACGCCGCACAGCAGGCCGGGGTAAATATGTCTTGTCAGACGTGCCAATTTTTATCCGATAAGGGCTTTGTATGCCTCAGCATCGAGGAGGTTGTCCATCTCTGATGCGTCAGTTACTTCGGCTTTGATAATCCAGCCTTCGCCGTATGGATCGCTGTTGACCTTTTCAGGTGCATCGGCGAGAGCCTCGTTGAATTCAACGACTTTGCCGCCAACTGGCATGAACATCTCTGAAGATGTCTTCACAGCCTCGATTGTGCCGAATGTCTCTTCAGCCTCGAGAGTTTCATCCAATGTGTCGACGTCGACGAAAACGATGTCGCCAAGTTCGTGTTGTGCATAATCGGTGATGCCGATGTAAGCGTTGTCTCCTTCCAAGCGAATCCACTCGTGATCCTTGGTGTACTTTAAGTTAGCAGGTATATTCATATTCTTTATTAAAATTTAAAATTTCTAAAAATTCACTTTGCAAAAATACGATTTATTTCTTCATAACAAGCAATTATAAAAATATTTTTTTATTGCGTCAGACTGAACCTTGCCGTGATGCCCGCGAAGACGTTGGTTGTCTTGTAGGAGTTGGCAATGAACGGGTTGGTCATGTCGTATTTGAAGAAGGCTTGCATAGTGAGACGCTGGCTTAGAGTATAGTCGCCGGTGAGGTAAATGTTCACCTTGTTTTGTCCGGCGGAAATCTGACTGTTGCGTTCGTCTATGCTGCGAAGTGTTGTCACATCGCGGCGGAATCCGATGTCGAGCTTCAACTTGAGATCGTTGCTCACCTTGCGGGTGCCTGTGCTCTCGAGCATGGCTACATTGAAGCTCAAATCTTTAAAGGTATAACCGACACCGATTACAATTTCGCGTCCGTTCACCTCGGTAATCTGGTTGTTGCTGAATCCGAGGGTGACGGTTCTGGTCTTCTTGTATTCGATAGAAGGTGCCAGCGAGTTGTTGAAAGTCATGTTGATACCCAACAGTGGCGAATATTGCTCGTTGAGCAGTATCTGTGAGATGTCGTATTCCGGAATGCGGGTGTTGGTGCCTGTATAAACAGCCATCTGGTTGTTGGCGTCGTAATTGACATTGGCGCTCCAGGTGGAAATAGTCATTGCAGATTTGTAAGCATGCGACAGGTTGATAGTCTTGAAAATTTTCTTCAAGGCCGGAATCTTGGTGAGACCAGTGAAGTTGATGCTCCAGTTGGGCAAAGCCACTTTCTGGAACAGCGTAAGCGAGGTGGTGCCTGCACTATGACCACCGTAAGCTGCTATAAAAGCGTAGGTTAAGACTTCCTGTGATGAGGCCGAATAACCGTACGGGAATTCAGCTTGGCCGATTTCATCGTAAACATAAGGCTGTCCCATGTTGATCCATGCGGCATTGTTGTGCGCCAGGCGGTCGGCTATCTCCTTGCGATAGTCGCACAATCTGTTGAACAATACATCGCCGTCGACAAATGAAGTGGCAGTCATCATATATGAAATGCTGTAGTTGCCTCCATTGGTCGGAGTGTAGAACTGGAACATATCCATGTCGCTTGAATATCTGAAATATTCCGAGAAGTTTTCAGCATAGGTGCGATTGCCCTGGACTTCAATCTTGAGGTCGGTGAACGGCTCGAGGTTCACCTTATAATTATATGTTTCGTTAAGTCGCTCGGTATACGCCTGGTTGAAAGTTGAGTCGGTGGTGAGCCATCCGTGGCTTATGGCATTGTTCATAATGTCATTCTTCTGGCCGAGAACGAATCCCCAGCCCGGAGCGTTGCCATTGCTCATGCCGAAATAGTTTGGTTCTTTCATGAAACCTGGCAAAACCACGCCGTTTGTGGTGGAGTAGGAGAACGACACTTTCTTCACGCTTATGAGAATGCGGACGGTGTTGTCGACTATCAGTTTGCCTATGTTGACTTTCTCCTTAGGCTGTACCACGGTGTCGCTCTTCTTTTCGATATCTCTGGTGCGGCCTCTCTGGTTCTTGTTGTTAGAACGTTTTGGCGTGGTGAGGTTCTTCAGATAGTTGGATTTATTATACAACTTGACGAGATCGGCATTGGCCGACAACTGTAGTACATAGTCGTTTTCGATTGTGTTTCCGAGGCGTTTCTGAGTGTAACGCGAGTTGGCTATCCAGCGGTAATTGCCGGTGTAGTTGGCTGTGGCCCCAAGCCAGTCGCAGAACGGCAGCTTGTTGATAGGGATGTTGTAACTCAACTTCACCATCTGGGTGTAACGTGAGATTGAGCCAAGTCGGAGCAACTCGTCGCGAATGGTGTCGCGGTTGGCTTTCCATTCATCGGTGCCTTTGTCGGGGTTGCCCGCCGGTTCGTAGATGTATGCCTGCGATGCCGCGGTATATGTGAAATTGAGAGCCTTGGTGAGGTCGTAACGGAAGTCGTAGTTGCGGGTCCAATCCCAATTCTTTGCGGTGGTTTCCTGTGTGAGCACCAAACCTGACGACTTGTTACGCATCTTTTGAGCGTGTGTCTGGCGGTACATCTCGGTTGACACTGAGAAACTCTTCGGCAGATAGTAGAGGTTGAAATCTTTGAACAACTGCATGTATGACTTCGAAGCCCACTTTGCTTTGGCAAACGGTGTCCAAGGTTTGGCGCCTGTGGTGTAGGTGTATCCTATGCTTCCGCGATGAGTCTTCTGACGGTTGTACTCCATGTCGGGGTTGGTCTGTTCCATGCTGGTGTATGCATAGGAAGCGTTGAAGTTCTCCACATCCCAGAAATGAGGCTTCTTTTGTCCGACGCGGTTCTTGCGCAGATTGGTAATGTTGAAGTTGGTCTGGGTGGTGACGTCTCGGGCCAGGGCGTTGAGCGAATCTTTGCCGTGCTGGTCGAGGTCGTCGAGTGAACGCGACAGCTTGACATCAGGGTCGAGAGGGTTGTACTCCGGAGTGATGGTGGTATTGTTGTGGTCGAAGTGCACAGGCACCGTGATGCCGGTTTTTTCTGGAACCATGAACTTACCGAAGTCGATATCTGTCGACACGTTGTAGTAGGCGTTGGCCAACATCTCGTTGTTGGTTATCTTGGTCTCGAGCGAACCGTAGCCTGCCGATTTGTATGAACCTGCCACCGCCACGCGTCCAAGATCGGCCAAGGTTACCTCGACACGTCCTGTAGCGGCATAACCGCCGTTGCTGCTCAAGTCGGTCATTCTCAACTCATTGATCCAGACGATGACGCTCTTGTCTTGAGTCACCTCGTTGTCTTTCTTAGGATTTCTGATACCAATCATCATGGAACGCACTTCGCTGATGGTTGGGTTACCAAGCACCCTGATGGTGTTCTTTCCGTCTTGTTCGGAATAGATGCGGTTGACTTGAACGTTATGATTGCCGTTGGCTATGGCCGAGTTACGGTTTGACTTGACATTGACCACTTTTTCGAAGTCGATGTCGAAATTGTTCGATTCAGGCCAAATGGCATATTCGTCGCTGGCTGATGTGCCCCATGGGGTCATCTTCAAAGGCACCTCGTATTCGTAATAGTTGTCGGTGAGGTCGGTACCGAAACGCAGGAACACCGTCACGTCGTTGTCGTAAACAGGACTCGACTCGTACATGCTCTCGGCGTGTACGAACATCTTCAGATGCTTATAGAATCGGAAGTCAAACTCGGTGGTTTTGTAAACTCCGCGGGCATCACCGTCAACGAGGTTCTTCACGGCAAGCTGCAGTGACTGTTCGTTCTGACGCACTGTCGAGGTGGCGCCGGTGTAGACTTCCTGCTGAATTCCTGGCGGGATGCAGTAAGGCACAGGATAACGGCTGCTGTTTTCCTCAAGGTTGACGGCAGACATCTCAAACACTGTGTGATTTGTTTGGTCGCCCGGCTGGTACTCGCCAGGAGCCTGGATGGCGTTGGTGTATGTGCGCCATTCGCCTCTGACAAGGTCGAGAGTGGCGAAACGCAATACGATATTGTCTTTAAAGCCTTTGAGGAACATCCTCATGAAACGGATTGAGCTGTAACCTTCGATGTTGCCGACGACGCGGTTAGGCTCGCGCACCGGAATGCGGAACTGATACCACTTGATGCGTTTGGTCTGTCCGTTGGCGGTCTGAACCGTAGCCTCGCGGATGTCGGAAATGAAGTTCTGTCCGGCTGTCTGCATTTTGTTAGGATCGAGCTCGATGACATACTGGTAGTAGTTTTCCGATTCGCTCAAAGTGTTGTCGCCGTTGATGTCTTCCTGGTCAGGCAGAGTGCTGTTGTTGGTTGTATAGTTTTCGGTGTATTGGGTTTCGGAAGGTGAGTTGCCTTCGTTGCCGTTATAGTTCTTGTATCGGGCGAGGATGCTTGCGTATTCGGGATTGCTGTCGTAGTCGGAGCCACGGAAATAGTGGTAGTCATCCGATGAAGGGTCGCTGGTCAACTTGTCGTAAGCTTCGGCGCTGACTTTTGAACGCATCACATCGAGGAAGTTTCTGAAGAACGAATGCTCGTCGGTGTCGCCCAAGCCGTCGTAACCGACATCCTGATAAGGACGTGAATCCGGATCCACATTGAAGGCATCGACCAGCGCTTGCAGCGATGGCACGCGGCCCCAAACCGTGGTATCGACGTTTTCAACCACAGCCGAAGTCGGCAAACCGTGCTCGTAAGCTTTGCGTCCGTCACGAAGAATATCTTCAGACACGTCACCGAGGTTGAAATACAATTGTCCGACGTTGCTCTGATCCATTCCCTCAAAGAACGGGTCCATAAGCCAGAACTCGATATATTCCACGTTGGTTGAGTTGAAGTCGGACGACTCGATGGCTCGCATGATACCGCCCCAGCGGTCTTCAGGGTTGTTGAATGTACCGTCGTGGTTCAAGTGTTCGGTATCGTAGTTGTAAGGTCCACGTTCTTTAGGATAGTAGGCCAGGTTGAGTACCGACATGTTGGTGGAAGTACCGGCTTGGATATCGCGTTTAGGATAAATTTCGGTCAACAGAACCTGACGCACACGGTGGTCTGACAACTCTTCGTTGGTGATGTTCGAAGGCAGCAGGTTGCCGTAGCGGTCGTAGAACACCGACTGGTCAATGGTGTACCATGCAAGTTTGGCGCGGTTTTTGCCGTAATCCAGGCCAACGGTTCCGGCTTCGGGGAAGAGGTTTGACTGGCTTTGAGGCGTGCTGGCCAGATGCCAGAAGTTCCATTGGTGCATGTCGATGGTCGACTTGGCACCCTCGAAGTCATCGATGTACGATGTGCCTGTTTGTCCGGATTCTTTGTTGATGCCTTGTATGAAACGTGCGAACTCACCCGACACTGTGATTCTCGATCTGGCGTTTGTCTCGTAGAGAGGCAGCTTGTCGAGAGCGTCGGTGAGCCATTGCGAATCGGTTTGGTAATTGATGTCGAAGCCGTAAATCGTATTGGAAATAGGCTCGTCGTTGTAGTTGACTTTGGTGGTGTAGGCTCTCTCGCTCAAATGCAAAATGGTACCTCCCACTATGAACGTAGGGTTGATTTCATGTTCCACGCGTGCTCCCAAGAAGGTTTTGCGAATGGTGGACATGGCGGTGTTGTTCTCCAACGACACGTTGATGGTGGTGCCTGAGTTGAGCAAGGCCTCGTTGAGAATGGTCACACGGCCCAAGGTATAGTCGACGGTATAGTCAACATTTTCAACCAGAGGCAGGCCGCCGGCAGTGACTGTTACCGATCCGGGCTGCACATTGAGGGCGTTGAGGTTGATTTCAGATCCTGACGACGATGTGTAGCGGCCTTCCATGCGGAATTTGTTCTTGTCGGTGTACTGCTGAGCCATCACCTTGGTCATGGTGTACAACGAATCGAAGGCGTATTTGTCGGCCAGCGAAGGGTTGTCGGGGAAGATTTTTTCACGGATGTGGCTGCCAAACGGCTCCAGTACAGTGAAGTATATGCGTCCGGTGGCTGCGTTGATGGTACCTCCGTTAGTTGTCGCACCGTTGATAAAGTCGAATATTCCATCACCGCCCTCGACAGGGTTGTTTTGACTGTTCAAACGGTCCATACCCATGAGATTCAACAGTGACTTACCCTTGATTTCCTCAGGCGCATCGGCAAAATAACCGGTTGAAACGCCGTTCTTGTTGCCGAGATACATGATGTTCATCTGGAAGTTGGTCGCCGACACCTGATAGGCTCTCATGTTGTACACGTTTTTCATCATCAGGTTCCACATAGGAGCCTTGGTGTTGATTGTGGTGCTCTTCAGCATCTTGGTGGCCAGAAGTTTAGGCTCGCGAATGGCTTCGTCAGAAAATTCACCCACTTGGAAAACACCTTCCTCTCCAATGACGGTGTACTGGTAGGCAACCGCCAAGGTTTGGTTGGAGTTGAGTGTGATGTTCAAAGTGATGAAACCCAACTTGCTGTTGAGAGAGTATTCCGATGAGGTAAGTTTTCTGGCTTTTTGTATCTTTTCGAAGTCGCGGCCCGAAGTGTAGCCTTGTCCGGTGAGGTACGAGGTGACGGTGTTGAGGTCGCGGATCTGAGTGGTGTCGATGTTTGCCAAAAGATCGTTGGAGGTGTTGTCGGGGTATATGTTGGTTGATCCTATGAGAGGATGCACTTTGTTGTGATTATAAATCCAATCGTATTTACCCTCGCCCAAGTCGGTGAAAGCCACAATGTTACGGCAGTTCTCGTAGTTTGAGCTTGTGTTGGTGACCCAAACCTCGATTTTTGTGATATTGACGCTTGAATTCACAGTCGGCAGTGAGGCCAAGGCTTCTTCGTAATGGTCGCGGAAATACTGGCTGAGGAAGAAGTGTCGGTTTTCTTCGTAGTCGATACACTCGATTTCGAATTCCTGAGTCATGGCGCCGCCGTTGACTGCTATATTCTGGGTTTCACTTTCCTGATATGATGCAATGGCTGTGACTGTGGTCTTACCGAATTTCAACTTTGTTTTGAAGCCAAACAGCGACTGGGTGCCGGTGATGAGAGTGCTGCGCAGAGGCATGCTTACGTTACCGGCTTCAAGCAGTTGGAGAATGTCGTCTTCGTCACCCTCGTATTTCAAAGTGAATTTATTCTCGAACGAGAACTGCGTCTTGGTGTTGTAGCTCATCTTGAACTGAATCTTCTCGCCGATTTTGGCCGAAGCGCTGAGCTGAATGTTCTCGTTGAAGTCGAAGTTGATGGTGCGCTGCTGAGCCACTGTGAGTGACGGGTCGCGACGGCGTTGGTATTTGATTCCGAATGTCACATCGGCCGATCCCTGCAATTTTATGTCGATGGTGTTGCTGCCGAAAATCTTGTCGAAGACTTTGCCGCCGACATAGATGGGCGGGATGAGAGAATTGCTGTTGCTGTTGCCGATGGCCGACTCACGGCGGTCTTTCCAATAATTCTTGACAGCCTGTTTGGTAACGTAGTCGGAGTATTGCTGCTGCGTCATGTAGTATGGGTCACGATAGGTGAAATCGCCTATTTTGCTTGTGAATACATACTGTCCGGTGACTGGGTCATACTCGATGGAGTGGGTGATGTTGGACGGTTCGTGCAGAGTTACGCCTGACTGGTCGGACTGGCCATAAGGTGTGCCGTCCTGTGCCATGGCGCCAATGCACGCACAGAGCAGCAATATTGTTATGATGTATTTAAATCTCTTAAAAATCATAAATATTCCTTTACAAAAGTCTCAGCGATTCTTTGATAAGATCTTCAACAGATGGGTTCTCCATCTGCTTAAGCAACTTATCCAATGTCTTTTCAATGCTCGCCTTGTTGAATCCCAAGACCATTAATGCTGATAACGCCTCATCTCTCAATGTATTGTATCCTGCAGGGGATTTTTCGCCTTGGCCTAACTCGAGTTTGCCAACCTTGTCGTGAAGGTCGACAACAATGCGCTGAGCGGTCTTGGCGCCAATGCCTTTCACGCTTTGAATCATCCTGACGTTGTTGGTGGCTATGGCATCAACGGCTTCGCTGACAGTCATTGACGAGAGGATGAGACGGGCAGTGTTGCATCCCACACCCGAAACCGTAATGAGCTGGAGAAAGAGCTCGCGCTCCTGCTCGCTGTAAAACCCGTACAGTACATGGGCGTCTTCGCGTATCGCCAGATGCACAAAGAGCTTGACATGCTGCTGCTCACCTATGGCTGTGAAGGTGTTCAGAGTGATGTTGATTAGATAGCCAATGCCTTGATTATCAATCACAACATAAGTTGGATTTTTTTCAACGACGGTTCCCGAGATGAAACTATACATATCAAAAATTGCCTATTATATTTAAACTTGCAAAAATAATAAAAATTTCGGTACGATTAAGGATTATTTTTTGTTTGTTTTTAAAAGAATTTTTGTAAATTTGCAGTCTAGCTTCCGTCATTTCGACCGGAGTGAAACGGAGTGGAGACCTGAGCGAAGCGAAAGCATTCGCCAGGCGAATAAATCTCCTACTGAATGAGATTTCTCGGCTACACTGCGTTTCGCTCGAAATGACGGTTTGAATGAATTAAAGTTTAATATTAGTGATATGAAATCAATAGTTATTCTCGCCGGCGGCGGTCCGGCACCAGGCATCAACACGGTGGTGAGCACTGTGGCAAAGACATTTTTAAACGACGGTTTCCGCGTGATCGGACTCCATGAAGGATATAAAAACCTGTTCAAACCCAATCCGAGGACAGTCGACATCGACTTCCTCTATGCCGACCAGATTATGAGAATGGGCGGCTCGGCGTTGCAGATGAGCCGTTATAAACCGAAAGACGAGGAGTTTAACGTTGATTTCTTCGTGAAAAACGATGTGAATCTGCTCGTGACAATTGGTGGCGACGATACAGCTTCGACAGCGAACCGTATCTCTAAGTTCTTGATGAAGAACAACGTGCACGTTCAGAACATCCACGTGCCTAAGACCATCGACAACGACCTTCCGTTGCCTGAAGGCAGCCCGACTTTCGGTTATTATTCGGCAAAAGAGGCTGGCGTGAAGATTTTGCAGACCGTTTACGAAGACGCGCGCACCAGCGGCAACTGGTTTGTGGTGTCGGCAATGGGTCGTGAGGCCGGTCACCTGGCATTTGGCATGGGCTATGCCTGCCATTACCCGATGATCATCATTCCTGAGATGTTCTACAAGACCGAGGTCACATTTGAAAAGATTTTGAAACTCAT
>JAFZXP010000028.1 GCA_017616735.1 Bacteroidales bacterium | reverse complement strand
CTTGAACTTCTCGTTGCTGCTGCAGTTTGGCACGTTGTGGTTGATTTTCATGAGGTTTTCGACGTGCTGCTTCTTGTCGAGGATGTACAAACCGTAAATCTGCAAATCGGCGCCTTCTCCATTCAAGTCGACGTTGATGTTGTTTTGCACCCAACCTGTGTTGAACGTCACTATCACGAAGTGCACGCTGCTGTTGGCGGCCTGCTTGATGTTGATGTGTGTGGTCAGATGTGAGTCGTCGTTGAGGTTCTGAATCCTGTACAATTCCAGTGTAGAATTCTCTTCCATCACGATGTCGCACTGCTCCTCGTTCGACCGCAGATGACTGCTGTCGTCCAAAAGCACTAGCTGCCGACTCTGATTCTTACCGACTGTTATGTTGTTTTCGAGATACATCGCCTTCAGTTTAGAGGTTAAGTTCTTTTACCCATTCGTAACCCTTCTCTTCGAGCTCGAGTGCGAGCTTCTTGTCGCCCGATTTTACAATGCGGCCGTCGTACATCACATGCACGAAATCAGGGACGATATAGTCGAGAAGTCGTTGATAGTGAGTGATTACCACAAAAGCGTTGTGCTCGTTATGAAGCTGGTTCACACCATTTGCCACGATTCTTAAAGCGTCGATATCCAAGCCTGAGTCGGTCTCGTCGAGGATGGAGAGATCAGGTTCGAGCATTGCCATCTGGAAGATCTCGTTTTTCTTCTTCTCGCCGCCCGAAAAGCCAACGTTCACGTAGCGGTTCTGCAGTTTTTCGGTGATTTCCACCATCGCCTGTTTCTGCTTCATCATCTTGGTGAACTCGATCATCGACATTGGCGGAAGTCCTTGATATTCACGCTTTGCGTTGACTGCGGTGCGCATGAAGTTCTGCATCGAGACACCCGGAATCTCCACCGGATACTGGAAACTCAGGAAGATGCCGAGGTTGGCGCGCTCCTCAGGCAGCATCCCGACGATGTTCTGGCCTTTGTACCAGATCTCGCCTTCGGTAATCTCATAGCCTTCGCGACCTGTAACGGCGGCTGCCCAAGTGCTCTTGCCCGTTCCGTTAGGTCCCATGATGGCGTGAATCTCGCCCTCGTTCACTCCGAGGTTGAAGCCTTTCAGTATTTCCTTGCCTCCGATTGAGACGTGAAGATTTTTTATATTTAGTAACATTGTATATAATTTTTTATTCTTTTTTATCTGAGATTTCTCCACTCCGCTTCACTTCGGTCGAAATGACGGGGTGGGGGATTATCCAACACTTCCTTCTAATGTTATAGAAAGTAATTTCTGCGCTTCCACTGCAAACTCCATCGGCAGCTTATTCAAAACATCCTTTGCGTATCCGTTGACAATCAAGCCAATAGCTTTTTCTGTCGGGATGCCGCGCTGGTTGCAGTAAAACAGCTGATCTTCAGAAATCTTCGATGTCGTGGCCTCGTGTTCGAGGATGCTGCTGTCGTTGCCGCATTCCACGTAAGGCCAGGTGTGAGCGCCGCATTGGTCGCCCAACAGCAACGAGTCGCATTGCGAGAAATTACGGCAATTTGAAGCTTCAGGCACCACTTTCACCAAACCGCGGTAGCCGTTCTGGCTGTGACCTGCCGAGATACCTTTCGAGATAATGGTTGAGCGGCTGTTTTTGCCGATGTGAATCATCTTGGTGCCGGTGTCGGCCTGCTGGTAGTTGTTGGTGACAGCCACCGAGTAGAATTCCGCCACGGTGTTGTCGCCTTTCAGGATGCAGCTCGGGTATTTCCAAGTGATGGCTGAGCCAGTCTCGACCTGCGTCCACGAAATCTTAGCGTTGTCACCACGGCAAATTCCTCGTTTTGTGACGAAGTTGTAAATACCGCCTTTGCCGTCTTTGTCGCCCGGATACCAGTTCTGAACGGTGGAATATTTCACCTCTGCGTCTTTTTCGGAAATGATCTCCACAATAGCCGCATGTAATTGATTCTCATCACGTTGCGGAGCAGTGCAGCCTTCCATGTAGCTCACGTAGGCGCCTTCGTCGGCAACTATCAGAGTTCTTTCGAATTGGCCTGTATTTGCAGCATTTATTCTGAAATATGTTGACAATTCTATCGGGCAGCGAACGCCTTTCGGCACATAGCAGAACGAGCCGTCGCTAAACACAGCCGAATTCAAGGCAGTGAAAAAGTTGTCGGTGTAAGGTACGACTTTGCCGAGATATTTTTTCACCAAGTCGGGGTGCTGCTTCACCGCCTCGCTGAACGACATGAAGATAATGCCGTGCTTCGAAAGCGTCTCCTGGAACGTGGTCTTCACCGAAGTGGAGTCCATCACGGCGTCGACAGCCACTCCCGAGAGTTTTTTCTGCTCGTCGAGCGAAATACCGAGCTTGTCGAAAGTCGCCAAAAGCTCAGGATCGACCTCATCTAAGCTCTTTGCTTTGCGCTGCTTAGGTGCCGCGTAATATATAATATCTTGATAATCAATTGGTGGAATTGTCAGATGCGCCCATGTCGGCATCTTTAAAGTCTGCCAGTGACGGAACGCCTTAAGGCGGAACTCCAACAGCCAGTCAGGCTCTTCTTTCTTCTTCGAAATAAGTCGTATGATGTCCTCGTTCAAGCCTTTCGGGATAAAATCGGTCTCGATATCGGTCACAAAACCGAACTCATAGTCCTTATTCGTTACTTCTTCGATAATATTTTCCTTTGGATTTGAATCCATAATTAAAACTCTAAAATATTAATTTGCAAAAATACAAAAAAAATTGGTAACTTTGCATCATATTTTTTAGGTATGGCGGAAAGAAAATTTTGGAATAAGGTCAAAAGCAACAGATTTTATCTGGCACTGACTGGAATTGTCGGAGCTATCTTGTTGTTTATCTTGGTGTTGTATCTGGCAGTGCCATCATATACCTTTGCCGATATCGAGCCTTTCAACGGCGATTTTATCTACAATCCTTATTCAGATATTGATAGGATAAATTACATCGATTTTCGTTCTGAAAATATTGAAAATCAAGGAATTGATGTCTATGAATACGGTTATGCCCTTACTGGAACCCGTTATCTTTGCCTTGGCTATCAGAAAAAACGCCTGATTGACTATCCTTTTTTGCAAAGTGTTCATTATAAACAATTTAACATTGACCAACTGAACAAAACATCTCGTTTGGTGGCTTTGGCGCACCCTTCGAAAGGCTTCAAACAGGGCGAGCTGACGCGTTTGGACCATTACAGGGTGATGGAGGCATTGAGTGAAAATGACAACTCATTGTATTACTGGGATATAGCATTGTCAAATGGGCATCGTGTCAATGCCATGGCAACGGGTAAAAATCACGTCACAGCCTGCATAGCCGACAACAATGCCGATGCGATTCTCAACTCGCTTGAAGCAGGCAATTCATATTCGGTAACATATCAGGGAAACTTGATTGATTTGCCTGAACTACAGTATGTTAAGCTTAAAAATGACACTGTTTTTGTGGCTGTCACGGCCAAGGCCAAAGAGATGCGTTTTGTAGGGCAGAACGCCGTGGTGAAACAAACCTTGAACAATGTTGCCGAGGGTTTTTATCCGTTCAGACCAGACGACACTTACATCCGTATAGAGATTGAGTTCGATGGAGGCAACACCTTGTACCTGAATCCGTTGGTACGCCATCAATATCAATATTTTTTCGATTTGAACAAGGCGAAGGTGATGAAAGGCCGCACTTATCTGATGTGGGCGGTTTATATAATTGTTGTTTTGGCGTTTGCCAGGTTGGTTTTTATAAAGAGAAAAGATGAAGATCCAGGAAAATAAGATCGACAAATACATCACTTGGCTACTGATTATCAGTGCCTTGATACGTGGCTTCTTTGCCGCTTTCATTGAATTAGGCAACGACGAGGTTTACTATTGGACCTATGCCATGTATCCCGATTGGAGCCATTTCGACCATCCGGGCATGGTGGGCTGGATGATGCAGATTTTCAGTCTTAACCTGTTGTTCCAGAGCGAGTTCGCCTTGCGGCTGTCGTCGGTTGTGTTTATGACTGTCGATACCTTTATTATATACAGGCTCGGCTGCCTGATTAAAGACAAGATGACGGGTCTTTACGCGGCTTTGCTTTACACCGCCTCGTTTTACGCCTTTATCATTACAGGCATTTTCATCATGCCCGACACCCCGCTGATGCTGTTTATGTTGCTTTCGATTTATTATTTTTTGAAATATTTCATTCTATCCAGTGGGGGCAAGGCATGCCTTGTCCCTACGGGAAATATATTGTTAGGTGGTCTTTTCGCCGGACTTGCGATTCTCTCGAAATACTCGGCCGGTTTTATCTGGATCGGGGTAGGGCTTTATGTTTTGCTATACGACCGCAAACAGTTGAAAAACAAGTATTTGTATCTTTCTGCTTTGATTACCGCCGCTTGCATGCTGCCAATTTTGATTTGGAATATGCAGAACGACTTTATCAGTTTTACTTTCCATGGCGACCGGGTCAGCTTGTTCGGGAAGTTGCAGCCGCTAGATTTCCTGTCGGAGATTGCAGGTGAGCTGGGATACAACAATCCATTCAACTATGTGTTGATAATCATCGCATTGGTGGCATTTTTGAGAGGCAAAAAATATCTTGACGTTACTGGCGGGCGCTTTTTGCTTTGCTTCGCTTTGCCTTTTATCGGGATGTTTTGGTTTTTTGCGATGACCCGTCCGATATTGCCTCACTGGTCGGCTCCGGCCTTTTCGCTGTTGCTGCTGTTTCCGGCTGCTTATCTGGCCGAAAAACAATTGTTTAAGCCTATTAAAGCTTCACTGCTGTTGATGATAGTTGCCATAACGGTAGGTGCGGTGGAGATAAAAACCGGTGTAATCCCTATGAATTTTGACGAAAAATCGCAATCAGTCAGGTATTATGGCGATTCCGACATTACCAAGTCGATTTATGGATGGCGCTCGATCAGAGATGATTTTCAGGAAATCCGTCAGCAAAAGATTGACCAAGGCCTGATGAAAGCCGACGACGGCATGATAGGGCTGAAATGGTTCCCGATGGCCAATTTCGATTATTATGTGGCTTATCCTCTTGGAATCAACATGTACGGCCTGCGTGACATGTCTGAAATTCACAAATACGCCTGGATTAACGAATACCGCGGCGGGCTCAAAAAGGGTGCCGACTATTGGTTCCTCAACGAAAGTTCCGATTATTACGACCCTGACAAATATCTCAAAAAGAAGTTCGACCAGGTGATTCCATGCGACACCATAACCGTAGAACGTTGCGGAAAACCAGTCAAATACGTCTTCATTTACATGTGCAAAGGCCTTAAATAAGCCCTTGTTGAAAATTTTCGAATTTTTTTTTTGCGTTGTGCGGATTTTCTTCTTATCTTTGTGCCAAAATTCTAAGCAAACTGTAACAGAAGATGGCTGATTTAAGTGTTAGACTTTCGGAAATCGAATTGAAGCTAAGAAAGCTCGTTTCGCTTAAGGATCAGCTTGTTGACCGTAACAGTGAGCTGGTTCGCCGCAATGAGGAGCTGCAGAGCAATCTGGAGGCTGTTCAGAAGGAGAACGAGGAATTGAAGGATAAATTAAATAAAACAACTATTGTTAACGCACTCGGAAACGAGAAGGAAATAGAAAATAGTAGGCAGTTGATCAAGGCATTGGTGAAGGAAATAGATCAATGTGTTGCGATATTGAACGCCGAACAGTCATAAATTTTAGACGAGAATGAGCGAAAGTGAACTTGTTAAAATCAATGTAGTGGTTGCTGAACGCAATTATCGTCTGACTGTTGATAAGGCTGACGAGGAAAAAGTGCGGAAAGCGGCCGACCTCATTAACGAAAGGGTGAAGGAATACAAGAGAGTGTACACCGACAAAGACTATTTGTCGCTGGTTTCGATGGCATGCATCCAGTTTGCCACAAGCGTGGTGAAATTTGAGAACGACTCTGCTTTTAAAGACCAATATCTCGACAAGCAGCTCGATACAATCGATGCTTTGTTGACTGAAAACTTATAAGATTTATCTGTCTGCCCGACGCATGATGTAACCTTAACACTAACAACAATTTAACAGGTTGACTCATGGGTACAAAAACAGGCCTCATCCTCGCAAGAGGAGCTTAAACGCCAGTGGACGTTTGCGTATCGTGGCAGCCATAAGCGTAATATTCAAGGGTTTACGATCCCTTTGGGCAGGCAGATTCTTTTTCTTTTCGTGGAAGAGTAAAATCTTAAATTAAAAGATGATTTTACTACAAATTAGCACAGTGATTATTTGCGCGGCGGTGGCTATCGTGGGCCTCGGGCTTGGTGTGCTTTTGGCAACCACCATCATGCGCCAGGCACTGACAAAGAAAAGCAAACAACTGCTTGAAGAAGCAAAGGAAAAGGGTGAGGTGATTAAGAAAGACAAGATTTTGCAGGCCAAGGAGAAATTCCTGCAGATGAAGTCCGATTACGAGAAAGAAACCAACGAGAAGAAACGCGAGTTGCAGAAGGTGGAGACAAGAGTTCAACAGCAACAGCAGCAGGTGAACCAGCGCAACGAAGAACTCAACCGCAAAGCCAACGAACTGAACACCCAACAGCAGAAGCTGAACACCCAGCAGGAAAATCTGACCAAACGTCAGGCCGAACTCGACAAGATTCATGAAGAACAGAAAAAGATGCTTGAGTCTATCTCAGGTCTCACAGTCAACGAAGCCAAGGAGCAGCTCAAGGAAGCTGTTAAGGACGAAGCCCGCGCCGAGGCTATGGTGTTGGCCAAGGAGATAGTCGAAGAGGCCAGAATGTCGGCCAACCAGGATGCCAAGAAGATAGTGCTCGAAACAATTCAGCGCACAGCATCGGAGCACGCTATCGAAAATACCGTTTCGGTGTTCAATATCGAAAACGACGAAATCAAGGGCCGTATTATCGGTCGTGAAGGTCGTAACATCCGCGCTCTGGAATCGTTGACAGGCGTTGAGATTATCATCGACGACAGCCCTGATGCCATCCTGCTTTCAGGCTTCGACCCGATTCGTCGTGAGATTGCACGACTTTCGCTTCAGAAACTCGTCACCGACGGCCGTATCCACCCGGCACGCATCGAGGAGGTGGTGAAGAAAGTTGAGAAACAGGTTGAGCAGGAGATTATCGAGACAGGTAAACGCACCGTCATCGACCTCGGCATCCACAACCTGGCTCCTGAACTGGTCAGAATGATCGGTAGAATGAAATACCGTTCTTCGTACGGACAAAACCTGCTGCAGCACTCAATCGAGACAGCACGTCTGTGCGCCACTATGGCAGCCGAGCTCGGCCTCAACCCGAAAGTGGCCAAACGCGCAGGTTTGTTGCACGATATAGGTAAGGTGGCCGAAAACGAGGAAGAGCTTCCACATGCTATCCTAGGTATGAAGACTGCTGAGAAATACAAGGAGAAACCTGATGTTTGCAACGCTATCGGAGCCCACCACGACGAGATCGAGATGGAGTCGCTGATTGCGCCTATCGTTCAGGTGTGCGACGCTATCTCGGGCGCACGTCCTGGTGCACGCCGCGAAGTGGTCGAGGCTTACATCCAGCGTCTGGACAAACTCGAGAAGATGGCAATGTCGTATCCGGGTGTCGTGAAGACTTACGCTATCCAGGCAGGTCGTGAGCTTCGCGTCATCGTTGGTGCCGACAAGGTCAGCGACCAGGAAGCCGATGGCATAGCATACGACCTCTCACGTCAGATCCAGACCGAGATGACATATCCTGGACAGATCAAGATTACGGTTATCCGCGAGACGCGAGCTGTTCAGTTCGCTAAATAAAAAAAGCGCCGCAATCATGCGGCGCTTTTTTTATCTAAGGTCTAACGTCTAAGGTCTAACGACTAACAACTAACGACTAACGACTAATTTACTCGATCTCTCAGACTTTCCGTTAACGATAAGGCTGTAGAAATAAACGCCGTCGTTAAGGTCGCTCACGTTGAGGCTGGCTTTGCCTTGGATGCCGCTGATTTGGTTGCGCATCACTTCCTGACCCATCATGTTGTAGATTGCGATTTCAGCATTCACGTTGCTGTTGAAGTTGTAGTCGAAGTTGACCACATCGCTGGCCGGTGAAGGATATGCGTTGCTGAATTCGTTGATGTAGCTGTGCTCCTGGACACCTTCCAAAGAATATTTGAAGATGACGGTGATGAAAAACTGGTCGGCTGATTCATCAGAGCCGTAGATTCTGTATTCTATGATTTGTTCCAATCCTGCAACATCGTCGATATTGTTCTCGTACTGGTAGTGCATGCTGAATTCCTTTGAGTCACCTGCTTCGAAATAAACAACTGGTGTAACATAGACTATAGGAGAATAGCACATATCCAGGCAAAGCATGTTGTATGTGTCATGGACATTCTGAATTTCTATTTTTTCAGCTATAAGCTCAATGTCTTCAAGGGCTTCGACGCTCAAATTGAGCAATAATTCACCCCAAGCGTTGCCTTGGCCGTAGATGTAGAATGTTTCACCTCTTTCGACGACTCTGCCGTCTTCGGTGATGACTCTGAAACCTTGTGCCGATAATGCAAACACCGACACCATCAATGCTAATGTAAGTAATAGTTTTTTCATAAGCGATTTATTTTAAAATGTTAATATTTCGATAGGAGTCTTTAGTCGCTAGTCTTTAGTTATTAGTTTTAATTCTTACATAAACTAAAGTCTAACGACTAAAAACTAAAGACTATTTCACGATTTTTGCAATCATTTCATCATTTGCGATGTTTGGCATTGTCACCTTCAGGCGTGGCTCGACCTCCATGGCGCGTTTGATGGCGAACATGGCTGGTTCGTTGCGAGCCCAGCTACGACGTGCGATGCCGTTGTTCACATCCCAGTGCAGCATGCAGTGCAGACGGCGGTCAGCCTCTGGTGTGCCATCCAAAACCATGCCGAAGCCTCCGTTAATCACTTCGCCCCAGCCTACACCGCCGCCGTTGTGGATTGAAACCCATGTGGCGCCGCGGAATCCGTCACCGATTACATTCTGGATAGCCATATCGGCTGTGAAGCATGAGCCGTCGTAAATGTTGGATGTTTCACGGAACGGTGAGTCGGTGCCTGACACATCGTGGTGGTCACGACCGAGAACGACCGGAGCTGTCAAGCGGCCGTCGGCGATAGCTTTGTTGAACTCGGCAGCAATCTTGGTACGGCCTTCGCAGTCGGCGTAAAGGATACGAGCCTGTGAGCCCACGACGAGATGGTTGGCCTGTGCGCCCTTGATCCACTGGATGTTGTCGTGCATCTGCTGCTGAATCTCTTTTGGCGACGACTTGGCGATGTCTTCCAAAACCTTGCATGCGATGTCGTCGGTCACCTGCAGATCCTCAGGTTTGCCTGATGTGCACACCCAACGGAACGGACCGAAGCCGTAGTCGAAATACATAGGTCCCATGATGTCCTGGACGTATGATGGATAACGGAACTTGCCGTCTTTGTTCAAAATGTCGGCACCAGCGCGGCTACTTTCGAGCAAGAATGCGTTGCCGTAGTCGAAGAAGTACATGCCCTTGGCTGTGAGCTTGTTAATGGCGGCAACGTGACGGCGCAACGAAGCGTAAACAGCCTCTTTGAACTTAGCCGGCTCTTCGGCCATCATTCTCTTTGATTCCTCAAACGAATAACCTACAGGGTAGTATCCGCCTGCGAATGGGTTGTGCAACGATGTCTGGTCTGAACCCAGATCCACCTGGATGCCTTTGCTTGCTGCATATTCCCAAAGGTCGACCACGTTGCCCTGATATGCGAATGAACGTGCAATCTTCTTTGCGCGGGCGTCGTTGACTTTCTCGAACAGCTCGTCAAGATTCTCGTGAATCTCGTCGACCCAGCCCTGGTTGTAGCGTTTCAGGGCCGCTGCAGGGTTGATTTCAGCTGTGATTGACACCACGCCAGCGATGTTGCCGGCCTTCGGCTGAGCGCCCGACATGCCGCCCAAGCCAGCTGTGATGAACAGCTTGCCAGCCGGTGTGCCGCCTTGCTTACGAGAAGCGTTCAACACTGTGATTGTTGTGCCGTGGACAATGCCTTGTGGTCCGATGTACATGTATGAACCCGCTGTCATCTGGCCGTATTGTGTCACGCCGAGTGCGTTGAAACGCTCCCAATCGTCCGGTTTTGAATAGTTTGGAATCATCATGCCGTTGGTGACGATGACGCGCGGAGCCTCTTTGTGCGAAGGGAACAGTCCCATCGGGTGACCTGAATACATCACCAAAGTCTGCTCGTCTGTCATGTTGGCCAGATACTGCATCACGAGGCGATACTGCGCCCAGTTCTGGAAAATAGCGCCATTGCCGCCGTAGATGATAAGTTCGTGCGGATGCTGTGCCACTGCCGGATCCAAGTTGTTCTGAATCATCAGCATGATGGCTGCGGCCTGACGGCATTTTGCCGGATACTCGTCAATCGGGCGGGCATACATTTTGTATGAAGGACGATAACGGTACATGTAAATACGGCCGTATTTCTGCAATTCGTCGTAAAACTCAGGAGCCAACTGGGCGTGAAGGCGCTCAGGGAAATAACGCAAAGCGTTCTTCAAAGCCAGGCGTTTCTCTTCTTTTGTCAGAATGTCCTTGCGCTTTGGAGCATGGTTGATGTTCTTGTCGTATTCTTTTACTTCCGGAAGTTCAGCTGGAATACCGGCAAGTATTTCTTTTTGAAAGTCGTTCATATAGTGGATATTATTTTTAATTTTTCATTAATATTTTAACCTGCAAATTTAATAAATTTCTATCTTTGCGCCATTAAATTAACTAAAAAATGAATAAAAAATATTTCAGCAGGTTGATAATGGCGTTGGCCATCATGTTTTTGGCGATGAATGGTGTGTTGGCTCAAGTGTTTGTAAATGAATCGTTTGCCAAGCAAATTGGTGCTAATTTCATATCGAATCAAACCAGAAACGAGAAGTCGCAGCTGACTCTTTTCCATGTTGAAAAGGGCGCCGACGGACAGCCTAATCTGTATATTTTCAATGTCGAGGGCGGCGGTTTTGTGATAGTGTCGGCCTCCAAAAACATGAAGCCGGTGCTGGCGTATTCGCTCAGACACAGTTACGACGGTGAGATTCCCGAGCCAGCATGGTATTTTATCGAAAACTACAGTAAAAACATCGATTATTGCGATGCCAACGGCGTGGTTGCCGCTGATGCTGAAGCTCAATGGAAAGCATTGGAAAACAATGAGTTGCCGGCGGCTAAAAACGCAAAAACTGTATCTCCTTTGATTCAGACATTGTGGAATCAGGATTATCCTTACAACTATTACGCTCCTGAAACCGGGGGCGGCTGGTGGGGCGGTCCGGGCGGTCACTGCTATGCAGGCTGCGTGGCATGTGCCATGTCGCAAATCATGAAATATTGGAATCATCCTGTTCAGGGAAACGGTTCGCACACTTACACTCACAGCACCTACGGCCAGCAGTCGGCCAATTTCGGCGAAACGTTTTATAATTGGTCAATCATGCCCAATGAACTTGGCTATCAAGCCAACGACGAGGCAAAAGCTGTTGCTTTGCTGATGTATCATTGCGGCGTGAGTGTCGATATGAATTTCGGGCCTGACGGCAGCGGCGCCTACTCCAAGGATGTGGAAACGGCTATGCGTCAGTATTTCGGCTATTGCGCGGCATCGTATCGTGAGCGCAGTAAATATACCGAAGAAGACTGGATTGCGTTGCTGAAGAGCGAGCTTGATAAGTCGCAGCCGGTTTATTTCTCCGGCACCAGCGATAGCGGCGGTGGCCATGCAATAGTGTGCGACGGTTATGACAACAACGACTACTTCAGCTTCAACCTCGGATGGAGCGGCTCGGGCAACGACTACTACAGCATCAATGATGTGGCCGGATATCACAACAACGAGGCAGCTGTCGTGAACATAGTGCCTATGGAAATTCGTGCCGACGATAACGGCATCATCCATGTCGACGCCGAGGGCACAGGCACAGGCGTATCGTGGGACAACGCCACACCTAATCTGCAGTATGCCACGGCATTGGCCAACACAACAGCAAAGCAGATTTGGGTGAAGTCGGGCGTTTACTATGGAGACACCGGTAGCGACGAAGGAGCGTTCTATATCTATAAAAACAACAGGGTGTACGGCGGTTTCGCAGGTAACGAGGGCCCTGACTTCAACCTTGAAGACCGTGATTTGGAGGCCAACCCTACGATATTGGACGGCCAGAACCTGCGCCGCGTCCTTTATCAGACCGACCATTTCATGAATGCGGAATATTCAGTTTGGGACGGATTTACCATACAAAACGGCAACAGCGGCGCAGGTGGCGGTGCCTATCTTTGCTGCAACAGCCGCTTTGTCAACTGCAAGTTTCTGAACAACACAGCCAACGGATTTGGAGGCGCTGTCTATGCCATTACGGCTTATTACGAAAACTCGACAGTGCGCTTCAACAACTGTGTTTTCGAGGGCAATAGCGGATCGCTGGGCGGAGCGTACTGCGACATGATGGGCTCGTTGATTGTCAACTGCCGCTTTACGGGCAACACAGCCCAAACCCGAGGCGGAGCATATTACGTGTATGCCAACAAAGAGCCTAAAATTGTGAATTCCATTTTCGACGGCAACAACGCCGACATGGGAGGAGGCTTGTATACCAAGGGTAAAATCACGATTATCAACTGCGATTTCATCAGAAATCACGCCAACACAAACGGTGGCGGCTTGTATGTAGAAACAAAGTACAACAAGATTTACAACAGCATTTTGTGGGGCAACACCGCGGCTGCCAACCACAATCAGATTGTCGGCACATCGCAGTTTAACTATTGCGGCGTTGAAGGCGGCTGCAATGGCGGTCATATCATCAATTTAGCCGCTGAAAACGAAGGCTTGGGCGGCCAGCATTATCCTTGCTTTGCCGATCCAGACAATGGCGATTATTCGTTCGGAATCAACTCGGCATGCGTCAATGCGGGCGACAAGAGTGTTTCGGGTATAGTCAACCCCGACTACCTTGGCCAGCAGCGTGTGGTCGACGGTCAAATCGACCTCGGAGCTATCGAATGCCAGTACTATGATTTGGTTGACGATGCCGACATGCCTGATTTCGCGCTGTATCCCAACCCGTTTGCGGGCGAACTTAGAATCGCTAAAGATGGCGAGATGCAAATAGAAGTGTTCAACGCCCTGGGTCAGAAAGTCGCTTCAGTCGAAGCGTGTGACGAGGCAGTGATTAACACATCAGAGTGGGAGAGAGGTGTTTATCTGGTTAAAGTTAATGACATCACTGTGAAAGCTATTAGCCATTAGTCTTTAGTCTTTAGTTTTTAGTCTTTAGTCAAAAATTACTAGCGACTAACGACTAACAACTAGCGACTCAAGTTACCAGCCTTTAGGTTTGGATATGGTGTTGCGCAGTCCTAATAATGTGGTGAAAATCACAAAAAACAAATCGTAAAGAGGCGACAGAGCCAATCCCAGCTTCTTTTCACCTAGTCGCTTGGCCGATTTGATATAAATCCAATCCATGCTGATGCCGTGAAGCAGCATCAACACTCCGATTGCCACATAATAAATCGGGCATCCGGCGGTACAATGGAACCAAGGTTGAAGGCATAACAAAGTAATGGCCGAGGCGTAATAAAACAGACGGCTTGTCAGCAGCGTGCCAAGTATGAAATTGGTCGACCGCTTGTACATGTTGGCGGTGGAGTAATGGCGGCGCTTCTGCCTTATCCAGCTGCCGAACGAATGCTTGGGCTCCGACTCCACGCGGCAATTGGGGTTGATTGAAATGCGTGTGTTGCGACTGTTTGCCACCTGACTGATGAAAATATCGTCGTCGCCTGACGGAATGGTGTAATGCGAAGTGAATCCTTTGTTTTTATAGAAAAGATCGCGGTGGTACGACAGATTGCGGCCCACTCCCATGTATGGCAGTTTGGCCAAGGCCATCGACAGATATTGGATGGCAGTGTAAAGAGTGTCGAAACGTATCAGCTTGTTAAGCAGACCTTTACGGGTGAAATAAGGGCCATATCCAAGCACTACCTCGGTGCCGTTGCGATAAGCTCCGACCATGTTTTTGATCCACTGGTCGCTGTCGGGCAGGCAGTCGGCATCAGTCAGGAGCAGCAAGTCGTGCTTGGCCGATTTGATGCCCATGCTGAGCGGAAATTTCTTGCCATGGAAGAAGTTGAGGCTTTGTGTGAGCGACACCACGTTCACCTCGGGATGGTTGTCGACCAGCAATTTCAGATAATCGGCAGTTTCGTCGGTTGAGCAGTCGTTGACTATAACCAACTCAAAGTCGGGATAATCCTGCGACAAAATCTTTGGCACGAGGTCAATCAGATACTCGTAAGCGTCTTTGGCACACACAATTACCGACACGGGCTCGTATTTCGGCAGGCCTTTGTCGTACTTTTTCGTGTTGAAAAACGCCAGACGGCTAAACAGTCCCCAAAAATAAACCATCTGAATCAGCCAGGTAAGGCCGAATATGCCTAAAACAATGAAACCTAATAAGTTATGGTCGAAAATAATTTCCATTTCGTTCAATATTTACAATCTGCAAAAATAATAAAAAGACCTTAGACCTTAGACTTTAGACCTTAGTTTTTTTATAAATCTTGCTAAAGACTAAAGACTAAAGTCTAAAGTCTAAAATTTTTCGTATTTTTGCACAAATTTTTCAGATGAAGTACAGTCTTGTTAAAAACGATGCGAAAAGCAATGCGCGTGCCGGTCTGCTAACCACCGACCATGGTGACATCGAGACCCCTATTTTCATGCCCGTCGGCACTGTCGGCAGCGTGAAAGCCACGCATATCCGCGACTTGGAAGATGATATCAAAGCTCAGATAATCCTGGGCAACACCTATCATCTATATCTGCGTCCGGGCTTGGATGTGCTGCATGCTTGCGGCGGATTGCATATGTTTAACGGCTGGCATCATCCAATTCTCACCGACAGCGGTGGTTTTCAGGTGTTTTCGTTGACCGACATCCGCAAGATGACTGAGGAAGGCGTCGAGTTCCGCTCGCACATTGACGGCTCAAAGCATATGTTCACTCCCGAGCGGGTGATGGACATCGAGCGCACCATTGGAGCCGACATCATCATGGCCTTCGACGAATGTGCCCCCGGCACCTCCGATTATAATTACGCCAAGGAGGCTATGGGCCGCACACACCGCTGGCTTGACCGTTGCCTGAAACGTTTTGGCGAGACTGAGCCTCAATATGGCTACTATCAGTCGCTGTTCCCGATAGTGCAGGGCTGCACCTACCGCGACCTGCGCGAGCAGTCGGCCGAGTTTATCGCATCGAAAGGCTGCGACGGCCATGCCATTGGCGGACTGGCAGTGGGCGAGCCGACCGAGGTGATGTACGAGATGATAGAGGTGGTCAACGCCATCCTGCCGAAGGATAAGCCACGTTACCTGATGGGCGTAGGCACTCCGGCCAACATTCTGGAGGCTATATCGCGAGGCGTCGACATGTTCGATTGCGTGATACCTACCCGTGTGGGCCGTCACGGCATGCTTTACACTTCCGAAGGCATAATAAACATCAAAAACGAGCGTTGGAAAAACGATTTCTCGCCAATAGACGAGAACGGTACGGTATATGTTGATCATCAGTATTCAAAGGCTTATCTGCGTCACCTTGTCATTTCAAAGGAATTGCTCGGCCCGATGATAGCCTCGGTGCACAACCTCGGTTTCTATCTCTGGCTGGTACGCGAGGCCCGTAAGCATATCATCGACGGCGACTTCACCGAGTGGCGCGACATGATGCTGCCAAGAGTGATGAACCGCATATCATAAATAGTATTAATGATGAGAAAACTCGACTGGTACATATTCAAGAAATTCATTGGCACTTTCTTCTTTGCCATCAGTTTGCTCATTGTGGTGGTGATAGTGTTCGACGTGTCGGAGAATGTCGACAGTTTCATCAAGAACCATGCCTCGCTATACGAAGTGGTGTTTCATTTCTACATTCCGTTTATCCCTTATTTCATTAACCTTTTCGTATATTTGTTCACCTTTATCTCGGTCATCTTTTTCACCTCCAAAATGGCGGGTCACACCGAGATTATCGCCATTTTGAGCAGCGGCATCAGCTTCAGGCGCTTTTTGTGGCCTTATCTGATGGCTGCCTTGCTGTTGGCCGGCGGATCGTTCTACTTGGGCAACTTCCTGATTCCCAGAATGGATACCGTCAGACGTACATTCAAGAATACCTATATGGAAAACCTGATGAAGAGTTCGGGCCAAAACATCCATGTGCAGATAGAAAAAGGTGTTTACGCGTATATGTCGAGCTACGACCTGAAGCGTTACACCGGTTATAAATTCACTTTGGAGAAATTCGACAAACATGAGCTTCAGTACAAACTTACGGGCGACAAGATAGTGTACGACACCCTGCGTGATTCGTGGAACATCACCAACTATGTGGAGTTTTACTTCAAGCCGGTTGAAAAAATCAACAAGGGCAAGGTGATGGATACAGCCTTGATGATGAAACCCACCGATTTTTATTTTGTCAAAGAGGATTTCGAGGAGATGAACCTCATCGAGTTGCGAAGTTACATCTCGGAGCAGCGGGCCAAAGGGGCCGACAATATTCTGCCTTACGAGATAGAACTCCACAAGCGCTTGGCATCGCCTGCCGCCATCATCATCCTTACCATAATCGGAGCCTCGCTGTCGAGCCGCAAAACCCGAGGCGGCATGGGAATCAACTTGGGAATAGGCATCACCATCACGTTTACCTATATCATTTTCATGGAGTTCTTCCGGGTGTTTGCCATCTCAGGCATCATCACCCCGCTGATGGCCGGATGGTTGCCCAACATCATATTTGCCACTCTCGGCATTTACTTCGTGGTGAAAGCTCCGAAGTAGCCATTAGCCGTTAGCTAGACCGAGTGAATAAATCTCAATAATAAATTTGTTTTTCAAAAAATAACTTATTATTTTTGCAAGATAAATTTTGTAAAATGAAGAGATTTTTTATTCTTGTTATAGCTTTGTTGCTGTCGTTCAATGTGTTGGCACAAATAATGGTTAAACCTGACTCATTCAGGGAAGTGCCGGGTTTTGTAAATGTCAATAGAGATAAGATGTATGACGACAATGACAAACCTTACGCCGTACTGAAAATCCGGACCGAGAAGATTACCGACAAACAACGTCGCGAGCTGCTTTTCCAAGGCGATGCCCAGACTTTTTTCGAGGTGGAATACAATGTGGGCGAGGTGTGGTTGTATTTAAGCTATTATGCTTCATATATAAAGATTTCGCATCCTGACTTAAGTTCGACAGAGTTCGTTTTTCCTTACGACATGAAGCCAAAATGCGGTTACGAGTTGACACTGGTTAACAAATGGGATAGTGTCGTGGATGAGAAGATTGAATATAACTATCTGATTGTCAGGGCTGACCAGCCTCATGCTTTGATATATCTCGACGATGCTTTCGTTGGCGAGAAAGAGGTCTCGAAATCCTATCCTACAGGTGAGACGCACAAATGGCGCATTGAGTGTGACTATTATCATGCGGAAAGCGGTGTGGCTGAAATCATTGCAGGCGACCCTATAGCGATTGATAAAAAGCTACGTCCGGCGTATGGTTATATCAACGTGACGAGCGAGCCTGAAAGCGGTGCCATGGTTTTCATTGACGGTAATAAAGTTGGCGTAACTCCTTGTAAATCAGACAGATTGAAAAGCGGAAGCTATTCTGTGAAAGTTGTGAAGGAGATGTACAACACTATGGAGCAGACTGTGATGGTTACCGACGGCAACACAACTAACGCGTCTATAAAAATGACAGCCAATTTTGTCGATGTGAATATCACAACCGATTTACAATCTGACATTTACATTGATAATGAGAAAAAGGGAAAAGGCTCGTGGAAAGGTCGTCTCTCTGATGGTACGCATATCTTTGAGGCAAAGAAAGAATCACATAAAACTTCGACGAAAAATGTGACTCTGGTGCGCGGTAAGAGTGAAAATATTGTAATACCCGATCCAACACCTATTTACGGAATTTTGGATGTGAACTCGAGGCCTATGGGTGCAACAATTTTCATTGATGGTAAGAAAATAGGCACCACACCGAGAGTTATCACTGACATTCTGATTGGAAAACACACGATTCGTATCGAAAAAGACGGATATAACACTGATACAAAAGAAATTACGATTATCGAAAAAAAGAAAACCGACTTGAACGTGACCTTAAGTGTCGGAAAAGAAATAACTATTGAAACAAATGGCTCAGGCGACCATATCTTCGTTGATGGAAAAGAAATCGGCACTTCGCCTTTGAAAACCGCGCTTTCGTATGGAAAACATACCATATCGGCATACAACGGCAACAAATCGGCGATGAAAGACATACTTGTCGAGAGAAACGGCGGCATCGACAAGGTGCATCTGGTTTTGGAAAAAGAGACCTTGTCAAGTTATGCCGAAACCGGATATAAGTTCCTGACACTCAACGCCTCTGTAAACCAATACAGCGACCTGTCGTACGGCGTAACATTAGGAAGCATGAAGAAATTCGGATGGTTTGTAAGCGCGACGACGAATTTCGGTTTCGGTACAAGTTATGATTTTGAATGTGATGCGGACCATTATGTTGGAAATTATTATCCTGAGTACACTGGCACTGAATCGTTCAGTTCGCTGTCGCTAATGGGCGGTCTGCTGATGCGCCTTGACGGTGCCGTGGCGTTGAGACTTGGCGCTGGTTTTGGCATGCGGATGAAACGTTACGAGACGGTGAGCGGTTATTGGGTGAAGAACACAGACATCAGTGCGCAGGGCTTGGACTTGTCGCTCGGTTTGCAGTGCAATTTCAGAGGTTTTATTGTCTCTCTCGACTGTGTTACAACGAGTTTTAAAACATTTGAGGCAAAAATCGGATTAGGTTACGGACTTAAAAACAAATAATCATGAAAAACGCAAAATACATATTCGTCCCATTTGTCATATTCGCCTTATTAGTCCTATTATCATGCAAAAAGGACGAACTTAAGCTTCACAAGCTTGAAATTTCAAGCGAAACGGTAGTGAAAGGCGCCACATCAGTTCAGATAACTATTAATTATAACTATCCGACAAACCTCAAAAATGTTGACGGCTATGTGAGCACGATGAGTGCAATGACAGTCGCTAACAAAGCTACAGCCACTATTGATGGCAAAACATTTGTTGTGAGATTCCAAGATTTGGAGGCAAATACCACATATTATTACCAGTTTGAGTATTCCAACGGTGTTGATGAGATTTTTACAGAAGTTAAGAGTTTCACAACCAACGATTACGGTTTGCCCACTGTGACAACAAATGATGTTACCAATATTACAGCCGAATCTGCCACTTGCGGTGGAAATGTGACCGATGACGGAGGTTTGACAATAACAGCCTGTGGTGTTTGCTGGAGTACCTCACAAAATCCGACAATAAACGATTCGCACTCAACTGATGGCACTGGCACAGGAACGTTCACGAGTTCTCTTAGTAATCTGAATTCTATGACTACTTATTATATTAGAGCTTATGCAACAAATAGCAAAGGAACAAGTTATGGCGAACAAAAAGCTTTTAAGACATCATTTGTAACACCTACAGGTGCAATAGCAGGTTTGTTTTCGGTCAGTTTAGACACCCAAGTTATGTTTTCACAAGGCAATCTTCAATATCAAGCCTCGACAAATACATGGCGTTTTGCAGAAAACCAATACGATTTTATTGGTGATGCTAATGCGAACATTTCCTCCACTTATAGCGGTTGGATAGACTTGTTTGGGTGGGGGACGAGCGGCTACAACCACGGTGCGGTATGTTACCAGCCGTATAGCACAAGCAATATAGATAGTGATTACTATGCATACGGAAACGCTTCATATAATCTATATGACCAGACTGGCAAAGCAGATTGGGGGTATAATGCCATATCAAACGGTGGCAACACTACAAATAAGTGGCGCACCCTTACAAGAGATGAATGGGTGTATGTGTTTGATATACGCAGCACGGAAAGTGGTAACAGATACGCCAAATCGCAGGTGTATGGCATAAATGGCGTGATATTGCTTCCTGATGACTGGAGCACAAGCACATATAGTCTGAATAGTACTAATACACCTGGTGCCAGTTATACAACAAATACTATAACTGCGGCAGATTGGAGCACGTTGGAGGGTGCCGGGGCAGTCTTCCTGCCCGCTGCGGGCTGGCGTAACGGGACAAATGTCTACGGCGTCGGTTCCTACGGTAACTACTGGTCGGCTTCGTACTACGATAGCAACTACGCGCGGTTCGTGAGCTTCTACAACGAATACCTCGATCCGGGCTGTTGGGACGACCGCACGTGGGGTCGAAGTGTGCGCCTTGTCTGCTCTGCCGAGAATTAGTTCCTTGTTGGTAGGGGTAAGGTATAGGCGGGCTACGGCATCCTTTATGCCAGCATCATCTCACATCTGTCAATAATGGCATTGGCAAGGCGGAAGCCGCTGTCACTTATTTCTTTTGCAGGGATACCGTCGTAATTCATTGACAGATGCATAACATCGTATCCGCTGTTGACATAATTCAACAGTTTTCGGTCTCTTTTGCCGACAGCTTCAAGATAATTGTTAATATCGACACGAGTACGGCGGTCCTTTCTAACCTGGAACACCGCATCAAGGGCCATTAGCACGCCCAACCAGAGATAATTGCCGGCCGCGCGGACATACTTTTCATCTTGGTAAAGCTTGGTTTCAACATCAAGCTCGCCGTTCTCATTCAAAGCCTTGCGGGCGTTTTCGACATAGCGTCTCGCTTCCGATATGGGATCTTTCTTTTTCATAAAAATCAATTTTTAATTCTATCAAAAACAAAACATTAACGCTGCAAAATTACAACCGATTTTCATTCCTGTCAAGAGAAAAATTCATGAAAATTTTTAGGAAATTACCTGAAATATCTTAGGATTGTTAATGATTTTTAACATTTTGATGCTTTTATTCGCTATTTGCATTAAAAAATGTTAACAATCGGAAAAAAAGATTATCAACAGAGACGTTTAGGTAATTGTGTTTTCTACGCTTCGGTCTAAATGACGGCCAAAGGCTAAAAATCTTGAAAAAAATCTTATTCATTTCAAAAAATTTCGTATTTTAGCGAAAAATTTGGATTACTATGCATATTGCTATAGCTGGAAATATCGGGTCGGGAAAGACCACGTTAACTCGTTTATTATCAAAGCATTTTGGATGGAAGCCTCATTTCGAGGAGGTTGACAACAATCCGTATCTGGAGAGCTTTTATGAGGATATGAAGCGTTGGTCGTTCAATCTTCAGATTTATTTCCTGAACAGCCGTTTCCGTCAGGTGATGGATATACGCCGCAGCGGTGACGACATAGTTCAAGACCGCACCATCTACGAAGATGCTTACATTTTTGCAGCCAACCTATATGATATGGGCCTGATGGAGACTCGTGATTATGAAAACTACCAGGCGTTGTTTGAACTGATGAGTTCGTTCCTTCAGGCGCCCGATTTGCTGATTTACCTGCGTGCTAGCGTCCCTACACTCGTGCGCCAGATTCAGAAACGCAACCGCGACTACGAGCAGTCGATACGTCTCGACTATCTGAAGGCACTAAACAAACGTTACGAAGACTGGATTTCGGGCTATAACAAGGGCAAGCTGCTCATCATTGAGAGTGACACTATCGATTTGGAAAATCCCGACGACCTGAGCACTGTGATCGACCAAATTAACGGTTCATTAAACGGATTGTTCTGATTATGAAGATATTAGGAATTATACCGGCACGTTACGGCTCGACACGCTTCGAGGGCAAACCGTTGGCACTGATCAACGGCAAGATGATGATACAGCGTGTGTACGAGCAGGCTAAGAAAGCCGACCGTCTGGCTGAGGTGGTGGTGGCCACCGACGATGAGCGCATTTTCAATGCTGTGGCCGGATTCGGAGGCAAGGCTGTGATGACATCAACCAGCCACAAAAGCGGTACCGACCGTTGCCGTGAAGTGGTCGAAAAGATTGGAGTCGGATTTGACGCGGTGATAAATATTCAGGGCGATGAGCCTTATATCAACCCATTGCAAATAAACCAGATAGCTGAGCTTATATCGGATCCCGACACACCTTTGGCATCGCTTTGCAAGCCGGTGCACGACGCAGATGAGCTGGCCAGCCCAAATGCGGTGAAGGTGGTGTTCGATAAAAACGGCAAGGCATTGTATTTCAGCCGTTTCGCAATTCCGTATCTGAGAAACAAAGTGGAGCGGACGTTTTACAAGCATATCGGCATCTATGCATACAAGTGCGATGCGCTGAAACAGGTTGCCGCATTGCCGCAGTCGGGGTTGGAGCTGGCCGAGTCGCTGGAACAGCTGCGCTGGCTTGAAAACGGCTACACTGTCCGCATGGGAGTGACTGAATTTGAAAGCTTTTCGGTCGATGTACCCGAAGATATTGTAAAAATTGAAAGTATTTTTAAAGAATGATACAGTATATAACAGAATTGTTATATGATCATGAATGCGTGATCATCCCGGAGTTCGGAGCCTTCATCACCAAGGAGGTGCCCGCAACTTTGGATTATATCAACCACAGCTTGACACCTCCGTCAAAGGAGTTGGCATTCAACGGGCAGCTGCTGACCGACGATGGTCTGCTTGTTGGATATGTGGCTAAACGTCAAGGTATTACAACCACCGAGGCGGCCGAGATGGTGCACGATTTCGCCATGCGCAGCCTCGCCGTGATTGATGCCAGCAGCGTGTTGCGACTTGACGGCCTTGGAGTGCTGAGCCGTGTCTCCGACAGAGATTATGTTTTCCAACTTGACAATGAATTGAATCTGTTTGGCGGAGCATTCGGCCTGACATCGCTCAATGTGAAGCCTGTTTACAGAAAAGAGACATATCAGCAAATCGCGAATGTCATCTCTGCCGAGCAAAAGGAGAAAAACACCCCGATTGCTGTGCCTGACGAAGCTCACGATATGTGGCCTCATGGCGTCACTCGGCATAACTATAAATGGTTCCGCGCCGCCGCCTATTCGATGATGGTGGTTGTGGCTCTGGTGTTTTTGGGCTGGGGCGCAGGCAAGAGCGACTCGCGTTTCGCCTCATGGAATCCTTTGTTCTACGCTTCACCTAATGAATTCATCGCCAAGCATTTGGGCGCAAGCGTAGTGGCAATGCCTACAGTGGAGCGCCTGCCGATGAAGGAGTGCCATCTGATAGATGTCGACAACAACCCTGAATACATTGAACCTGTTGATCCTGAGCTGCTTAAGCCGGTTGACGAGAGAACGTATTATATTATCGGCAGCTCGCTTAAGAGCGAGACCGAAGCTCAGCGTTGCGTGCGCAACTTCAAGAAGAAAGGCTTCGACAACGCCGAGGCACTGCCAAAGAACGACAAAGGCAATATCCGCGTGGCATACGAGCATGTGATGGGCTACACAGCCGCTGTCAAGCGTTTGGAGATAATCAAGAAAGAATATAACGAGGCCGCATGGCTGCTGCGTAAAAAGTAAAAAAGTGGGAAGAAAAAACAAACTGCAACGTTTCGCTGAATGCAAGACATTCGACAACCTTTTTGAGTATTCGTTCGAGCGCATCAAAGAGGAGGGCTTCCCGTTGAAAGGTCGCTGGCATGAGTTTTTCGGCAACGACAACCCCATAGTGCTGGAGCTGGGCTGCGGCAAAGGCGAGTATACAATCGGGCTGGCCAGAGTGCATCCCGACATTAATTATATAGGTGTCGACATCAAAGGCGCCAGAATGTGGGTCGGACTGAAGCAAGGTATAGCCGAAGACTTGAAAAACGTGGCGTTTGTGCGCACCCGCATCGAGCTGATAGAGCATTTCTTTGCTGAAAACGAGGTGGATGAGATATGGATTACCTTCCCCGATCCGCAGATTGTGAAAGCCCGCAAGCGTCTCACAGCGCCGCCATACCTCGAGAGATACAAGAAATTCCTGAAAAAAGACAGTTATATCAACCTCAAGACAGACAGCGATTTGCTTTACGATTTCACACTTGAGGTGGTGAAAGAGGCCGGTTATCCGATAGTGTACAACTACAACGATCTTTACGCCAGCGATGACGAGCTCGAGGTGAAGAGTATTCGCACCTATTACGAGCAGATGTGGCTCAAACAGGGATTAACAATAAAATATCTTAAATTTAAAGTAAAATAGAGGCTGATTGTCATTTCGAGCGTAGTCGAGACCTGAGCGTAGCGAAAGCATTCACCTCTGGTGAATAAATCTTCTAATCTTTTCCGATAGCTTTCAGAAGTGGAACGAACTTGCAGTCGCCAAACTCTTCACGTGTCAAAGTGCCGTCGGGCTGTTTGGTCAGGCGCAGCATGCGCTGTGTGGTTGCGTCGTCGTCGTGGTTGAGCGGAATGACCATGATGCCGCCCGGTTTCAGCTGGTCGACAAGGCTTTGCGGCACCTCCGGGGCACCGGCGGTTATGATGACGCGGTCGAAGGGGGCGTAGGTGGGCAAGCCTTTGTTGCCGTCGCCAAGGAAAGTCTTGATGTTGTATGGAAATTCAGCCAGAAAAGGTTTGGTTTTCATGTAGAGGTTGCGTTGCCGCTCGATGGTGAAAACCTTGGCACCCATCTGAGCCAGCACACAGGCCTGATAGCCCGATCCGGTGCCGATTTCAAGCACCTTCATGCCCTTGCTGACGCACAAAAGCTGACTCTGCATTGCCACAGTGTATGGTTGCGATATCGTCTGTCCCGATCCGATTGGGAAAGCCTTGTCTTGATAGGCGATTTCCACAAACGACGAGTCGAGGAACACATGACGAGGCACGGCGCCTATGGCGTTGAGCACGGTCTCGTCGGTAATGCCTTTATCCTTAAGCACTTGCACCAGCTGCTGCCGCAGTCCTTTATGACGATACGAATCTTCCTGCATGATTTCGCTTTTAATCTGCAAATTTAGTAAAAAGTCTTTAGTTGTTAGTCGCTAGTCGCTAGTAATTTAAAATATTATTTTATTCAAAAAAACTAAGGTCTAAAGTCTAAAGTCTAAGGTCTTTTTTTGTATATTTGCAAAAATTTTCTACTATGTTAAAAATCGGAGTTTTGGGTGCAGGACATCTTGGAAAAATTCACATCAACTGCATCAAACAGATAGAAAAATATGAGCTGGTCGGATTCTACGATCAGGACGAAAATACAGCACAAAGAGTATCGGCCGACTCGGGCGTAAAACACTATAAATCAATAGATGAACTTATTGACAGTGTGGATGTTGTGGATATAGTCACCCCAACAATCGCACATTTCGAATGCGCCTCGAAGGCCATTGCCAAAGGCAAGAATGTGTTCATCGAAAAGCCTATCGTGGCCACCGTCGACGAAGCCAACAAGCTTATCGAGATGGCAAAATCGGCCAAGGTGAAGGTGCAGGTGGGCCATGTTGAGCGTTTCAACCCGGCCTTCATCGCCGCCCAGCCGCATATCACCGACCCGGTTTTCATCGAGGTACACCGTCTTGCGCTCTACAACCCGCGCGGCTGCGACGTGCCGGTGGTGCTCGACCTTACGGTGCACGACATCGACATATTGCTCACCATAATCAAGTCGCCTATCACGGCCATCCGTGCCAACGGCGTCTCGATTGTGAGCCCGACACCCGATATCATCACGGCAAGAATAGAGTTTGAAAACGGCGCTGTCGCTAACCTCACCACAAGCCGTATCTCGTTGAAAAACATGCGTAAATTCCGTATTTTCCAGAAGGGAGCCTACATCACGATGGATTTCATGGAGAAGAAGTCGGAGATTGTGCGTGTGGAAGACGTGCACGGCGATCTCGGCCCGTTCGACATGACAATTGCTCTGCCTGACGGCACTGAGAAGAAAATCTCGGTCGAGGAGCTTGAGACTAACCAGATCAACGCCATCAAGACTGAGCTTGAACGCTTCCACGATGCCATAGTCACCAACACCGAGCCGCCTGTCACCATCGAGGACGGAGTGGAGGTTTTGAAGGTTGCCTATATGATTCTCAATGAGATAGGAAAAAATCAAAATCAGGTTCAAAAACATTTTCTTTAATACAATAACTTGTATTAAATTGCGTTAAGAATAAAAAGCTTGCTTATGAAGAGGCAAATTTTACTCGTATTCGGAATCGTTTTATTGTTTTTTTCATGTAACAAGTTCAGCGGAAGTCAGGAGATTCCTGCCTATCTGCGCATAGAGCCTTGGACATTCACCACCGACTATGAACGTGAGGGCGCTGCAACACAGGCCATCACCGACGCATGGGTTTACGTTGACGGTAATTTGCAGGGCTGCTTCGAGTTGAAAAAGCACGACGATGGCACTTATGCCACCATCCCGTTGCTGGTGCACGGTGAACATAAATTGCAGCTGTATCCGGGTGTGAAACTCAACGGTATTTCTTCAACCAGAATCCAATATCCGGGCTACAAACCTTACGTCACAACCCGCACTCTTACCGAAGGGCAAATCGAGACTGTCCGCCCGTCAACCAAGTATTACAGCATCGACAGTACCAGCCTCAGTTTTGAGCTTTTGGAGGATTTTGAGGATGCCAACAACATCCATCTGACCATCGATACCAACTTTTCGCATGCTATTCGTCAGCAGATAAGTCACCGCAACAACCCCAACGCATGGCTCGACCCGTTCGACACTCTCAACCACTACCGTTCGGTAAAGGTGCACCTTGGCGACAGCATCTATAAGTTCAGCCTTGTGAGCGGCGAGATTACCAGTTTCCCTGATCCGGGCAACTACGTGTTGCTTGAGCTTGACCATAAATGTCAGGAGGATTTCCTGATTGGAATGTATATATTTTCGTCGCAAAACGGCTTGCAGGACAAGGAGTTGTATTATGTCAAGGCTTCAGACACCTGGAAAAAGATATATATCAACTTCAGTCCGACGATATCAGAGAATTATCACGCGAATTATTTCAAGTTTTACATGAAAGGCGTAATCGACACCACATCTGTGGCCGATTACTACTTCGACAATGTGAAGCTGGTTTATGTAGTTAGAAATTATTAGTAGTTTTAGTCTTGGCAAGGAAAATAAATAAAAGTAAGCAGACTTTAAAATATGTCGTGTGGGACTGGGTGGCCTCAGTCGCCGCTTGGTTTTTGTTCTTTTGCTACCGTAAACATCTGGAATCGATAGATGTTTTCAAACAATTCAACGTTATCACCGACGACCGGCATTTTTGGATGGGGATAATAATCATCCCGATTTGCTGGCTGGCGCTGCACATGATGGCCGGCTCGTACACCAATGTGTACCTCAAGTCGCGTGTGCGTGAATTGGGACAGACGGTTCTGGATACGCTGATTGGTGTGGTGGTGCTTTTCTTCTCCATCATTCTTAACGACAAAATCAAAGACTATCACAGTTATTATTCGTTGTTCGCCTTCCTGTTTGTGGTGCAGTTTGTGCTGACCTATTTCGGCCGACTGATCATCACTTCGGTGACGGCGCGGCGCATCCACAACGGGGTGATAGGCTTCAACACCCTGATTATCGGCAGCAACGGCAACGCCTGCAAGATTTACAAGGAAATCACCGGACAGAAATTCTCGTCGGGAAACATCATAGTAGGTTTTGTCAATGTCTTCGACAAGGATGTCTACAAAGTGGAGAAATACATTCCACATCTGGGCAATTACAAAGATATTGCCAAAGTAATCAAAGATAATGATATTTCGGAGGTTATCATCGCCATCGAGCGTTCCGAGACCGAGACTGTCGACAAGATACTGGCCGAGCTGGAAAGCACCAATGTAACGGTGAAAATCATCCCGCTGATGCAGGAACTGGTGTTTGGCGCCGTCAAGCAGGAGGGTATCTGGCACGCATCGCTCATTCAGGTGACGCCCGAGCCTATGCCGGTGTGGCAGCGTGTGGTGAAGCGCCTGTTCGACATCATCGCCTCACTTTGCGTTATCGTGATATTGTCACCGGTTTACATCTTCACAGCCATCATGGTGAAACGCTCGTCGCCGGGCCCTGTGTTCTACAAACAGGAGCGCATCGGGCAGCATGGCGAGCCGTTTAACATGCTGAAATTCAGAAGCATGTATGTCAACGCCGAGGATATGGGGCCGCAGCTCTCAACCGACGACGACCCTCGTATCACAAAATGGGGCAAATTTATGCGCAAAGTGCGACTCGACGAAATTCCACAGTTCTTCACCGTGCTGGGCGGCAAGATGTCGATAGTCGGCTATCGCCCTGAGCGTCAGTATTATATCGATCAAATCGTGCAGAAAGCTCCGCATTATCATATGCTTCTGAAGATTAAGCCTGGCATTACAAGCTGGGGTGAAGTGAAGTTCGGTTATGCGTCGACCGTCGATGAGATGGTGGAGCGACTCAAGTACGATATCCTCTACATCGAAAATATGAATCTGGCCGTGGATATCAAGATTTTGATTTACACAGTGCTGATTGTGATTCAAGGTCGAGGGAAATAGCCCGGTTTTTCAGCTCACGAAACTCCAACACCATACGAAAAGCCGCAGGCTAATTCTTTCAGCTTACGCAATGCCTGCTGTTTCGCCTGAATACTCATTGGCTGGAAACTCCAACACCATACGAAAAGCCGCAGGCTATTTTTTTCAGCTCACGCAATGCCTGCTTTTTTTCGTATGGTGTTTCCGTTTATACGTTAATTTCGTTAATTTTCGATTTCTCGAATTTTTCTTTGGCGTAGTTTAAATCGACTACGAGTTGCTTTGTGCCGGATGATGGCATCTCGAACATCGCGTCGTTTAAGATGGCTTCAAGTATGGAGCGTAAGCCACGGGCGCCGAGTTTGAACTCGATGCTCTTGTCGACTATGAAGTCGAGCACCTCGTCTTTGATAACCAATAAGATATCATCCATGCCGAACAATTTGGTAAACTGCTTGGTGATAGCGTTTTTAGGCTCTGTGAGAATGCGTTTTAGAGTGTCGCGGTCGAGTGGGTTGAGGTAGGTTAATATCGGGAAACGGCCGATGATTTCCGGAATCAAGCCGAACTTTTTCAAATCGGACGGCGCGATATACTGAAGCATATTGTCGCGGTCGATTTGCTTTTTAAGGTCAGAGCCGTAGCCGATGGCGTTGGTGCCAACACGGTTGGCGATTATCTTATCGATGCCGTCGAAAGCGCCGCCTGCGATGAACAGTATGTCTTTGGTGTTCACCTGAATCATCTTCTGCTCAGGGTGCTTGCGCCCGCCTTGTGGCGGCACGTTGACAACAGTGCCCTCGAGCAGCTTCAGCATGGCCTGCTGAACGCCTTCGCCCGACACGTCGCGGGTGATGCTCGGGTTGTCGCCTTTGCGGGCGATTTTATCTATTTCATCGATGAAAACTATGCCTTTTTCGGCGGCCGCCACGTCGTAGTCGGCAGCCTGAAGCAGCTTCACGAGGATGTTTTCCACGTCTTCACCAACGTAGCCGGCTTCGGTCAACACTGTGGCGTCGGCTATTGCGAACGGCACGTGAAGCATGCGGGCTATTGTCTTGGCCAACAAGGTTTTGCCTGTTCCTGTCTCGCCTACGAGGACGATGTTAGATTTCTCGATTTCCACCTCGTCGGCGGTGTCTTTCTGGTTGAGACGTTTGTAGTGGTTGTAAACGGCGACTGACAAAACTCGCTTGGCTGCGTCCTGCCCGATGACATATTGGTCGAGGAAGTTTTTGATTTCCAATGGCTTCAGGAGCTTGAAGTCGGGCACCATGGCACGGCTGCGGTGAGCCATCTCTTCGCCCAGCATCTGATGGGCACGACCGACACATTCATCGCAAATAGAACCGTTGATGCCTGCAAGCAACAAATTGACCTGGCTTTCAGGACGTCCGCAGAAGGAACAGAAATTTTCTTGTTTTTTAGACATCTTTTTAGTCTTTAGTTTTTAGTCTTTAGTCTTTAGCATTTTTTCTAACAACTAACGACTAAAGACTAACGACTATTTATTCTTAATGAGAACCTCATCAACCATGCCGTAGGCCTTGGCCTCTTCCGCTGTCATCCAGTAGTCGCGGTCTGAATCGGCCCACACCTTGTCGTAGGGCTGTTTGGTGTGCTGGGCGATGATTTCGTAAAGCTCTTTCTTTACTTTCTGGATCTCACGTGCTGTGATTTCGATATCCGAGGCCTGACCCTGCATGCCGCCCATGGGCTGGTGAATCATGATGCGTGAGTGCTTCAGCGCTGAACGTTTGCCGTCGGCGCCGGCGCAAAGCAACACTGCTGCCATCGAGGCGGCCATGCCTGTGCAGATGGTGGCCACGTCGGGCTGGATGAACTGCATGGTGTCGTAGATGCCCAAGCCAGCGTAAACCGAGCCGCCAGGTGAGTTCAAGTAAATCTGAATGTCACGCTTAGGATCGGCCGACTCCAAAAAGAGCAGCTGAGCCTGGATGATGTTGGCCACATAATCGTCAATCTGGTCGCCCAGGAAGATGATGCGGTCCATCATCAAGCGTGAGAACACGTCCATCTGCGCCACGTTGAGCTGACGTTCCTCGATGATAGTCGGAGAGATGTAGCTCGTGATGGTGTTGGCGTATTTTTCAAGGCCTAAACCATTGATGCCGCAGTGCTTGGTGGCGTATTTATAGAATTCGTTATTGTTATTCATTACTCAGCTTTCTTGGTTGTTTTCTTTGCTGTAGCCTTCTTGGCCGGAGCTTTTTCTTCTTTCACTTCAGCTTTCTCTTCCTTCTTCTCGGCAGCTTTCTTGGTGGCTTTCTTGGCAGGTTTGGTTTCTTCCTGTGGGAGGACAGCCTTCACGAAGCCTTCGTAATCGGTGTCGATAACCTTCACCTTCATGGCTTTCTTAAGGAATGCTGTGACTTTGTTGTCGGCAACCTGGTTCTTGATGTTCTCGCGCTGGTTCTCGTCTTTCAACACTGAATCGACGATGCCGTTGAGGCGCTGCTTCATGTCGTCGTCCATGCCGGCGATGTCAAGCTGGCCGAAGTACATCTTGGTGACGAACTCGCGGAGCTCTTCCTCTTTGAGTACGAGCTCTGGGTTGGCCTTGGCGATTGTCTCTTCGATAAGCTGCCATCTGAAGGTCTTTGAATAAATGCTGTCGTAGTTCTTCTCGACATCTTCTTCGTTGATTTTGCCTTCGCTGTTGGCGACGATCCAGCGTTTCAGGAATGCGTCAGGCATGTCAAACTTCACTTCGCTCACGAGTTTGTCAATGGCGTTGTTCAAGAACATGCGCTCGCCTTCAATCACATACTGGCGTTCCATTTCGGTTGCGATTTCCTTGCGGAATGACTCGACGTCTTTGATATCCTTTGAAGGGAAGATCATCTTGAAGAGTTCTTCGTTGAGCTCGGGAAGCTTGTCGTCTTTCTTGTTGCCTTCCTGGATGCGCTTGATTGTCTCGTCGATTTCCTTGTCGGAAGCCTTGATGTTGTAGTCGTTGATGGCGATTTTGCCAAGATCAACTTTGATTTCAGGCTTCAAACCAACCTCAAAGAAGAAGCTCATTGTCTCCTGAGTCTCAGGATCGGTAGGCTGCTGCTTGTCGGGATCGCTGAGCGGATAGCCCATGATGTCGAGCTTGTTGTCGAGAATATGCTTGTTCAGAGCTTCGGACACCTTCTTGTTCAACTGGTCAAAAGTTACCTGTGTGCCGTACATTTTTTCGATCATTCCGAATGGCACTTTGCCCTGGCGGAAGCCTGGGAGCACTGCTTTGTGCTGATAGTTCTTTAACTCTTTCTTAACATCTTCAGCGTAATCAGCTTTGTTGATGTCGATTTGGATTGTGGCGAGAAGGTCGCCCTTTGCTGTCTGTGTTGTATTCATTTCTTGTTGATTGTTAACTATTTGTGCGGATGAAGGGACTCGAACCCATACTCCTTACGGAACCAGATCCTAAGTCTGGCGCGGCTACCAATTACGCCACATCCGCCCGTAATTTTTGAGGGTGCAAAGGTACAAAAAATTTTTACACCTTATAATATTAATGAAAAATATTATTTTTTTACGTTCAAAGCCTCACGCAAAGCGTTGCCCATGAGCATGAAAGCCAGCACCAGCAACATGATTGCGATGCCCGGCAGGATGGCGAGGAAGGCGTCGTCAAGGATGATGTAAGCGTAGTTTTCCTTAATCATCGAGCCCCACGACGGCATCGGAGGCTGCACGCCTATTCCTAGGAAACTCAAGCCCGCTTCAAGAAGTATCGCTGTGGCGAAATTCGCCGCTGAAATAACGATGATGGGGTTGAGGATGTTAGGAATGATATGACGGATAATGATTCTGGCGTTTTTGAAACCTAATGCGCGGCCGGCTTCCACGAAAGTCGTTTCACGGATTGATAGTATTTGGCCTCTGGTGACGCGCGCCACCTCCACCCACATGGTGAGACCGACGGCGATGAAAACCTGCACCACGCCTTTACCTAGAGCGAATGTTATTGCAATGACTATCAATAATGTAGGCAGCGACCATACCACGTTGATAAGCCACATTGTGACGTCGTCCACTCGGCCGCGGAAGAAGCCGCCGAGGCCTCCAACAAAGAGACCGATAATCACAGAGAGTAACACCGCGATGAAACCGACCGAGAAACTGATGCGGGTGCCAAGGACGAGGCGGCTCAGAAAGTCGCGCCCGAACTGGTCGGTGCCGAGGTGATATTTGCGGTGAACTATAGGATTTTCAGGCAAAAGCGAGTTGTCGACAACCTCTTCTTGAACAGTGCCGGCATGCTCGGGATTGAAAATGTAAACAGTGGTTGTTTTCTCCTCGATTTTCAACGAGTCAAACGGGATTTGTCGATAAGGCGAGGGCTGCCCGCTCCAAAGTTTTTTGAAAAATCCCGCTTTTTCGACTTTTGTCGGCTTGTTGACGAGCAGTATGTCGACTTCGAAGCCAGGTTTCTGGGTTGAAATTTCCAGGATCTGGGTGTTCGCGTCGGGAGTGTTGTCGGGGATAATGAAGTAGGCGAAGACCGCCATCAGTGCGCATAAGATGATGAAAATCAACGAAATCATGCCGGCGATATTCTTTTTATAACGTCGCCATGCGATTTGTGAAGGTGATAAAAATTCGTTGTTTTCCATCGTAAAAAATTTTTACAAAAATAGTAAAAAGCCATTAGCTATTAGCCATTAGCCATTAGTTTTTTTTGGTATTAAAATTTGTTATAAAATTTTTATTATGATATTAAAAAAAATGTATTTTTGCGGCCTTAAAAAACGAGTGTTTAATCCTTTTGAAAATTATAATGAAAAAGCTAGTAAATAGTAAGGCTTTGCTGATTTTGCTGATGATAGTGATGT
>JAFZXP010000027.1 GCA_017616735.1 Bacteroidales bacterium | reverse complement strand
TTGTTCAGCAACATCTATAAATTTGCAGGTTACGGTCTCGGCATCGCTTGGATTGTGACACCTATTGTCATCATCTTCATGTGGTGGTTTGGCACCAAGGTGTTGAAAATCGACAATAAGCCGTTGGTAATCACTTTGGCATCGGCCACTTCGGTATGCGGTACATCAGCAGCTATCGCTACAGGAGCAGCAGCAAAAGCAAAGAAAGAAGACCTCTCGTTGGCAATCTCCATTTCTATCATCTTCACCATATTAATGATGGTGTTTGAGCCTATGATCATCCGTTGGGCAGGCATGAACCAGATGATGGGCGGCGCGCTCATCGGAGGTACTGTCGACTCGACAGGCGCTGTGGTTTTGGCAGGTAACGCCCTCGGACCTGAGGCTGAGCAAGTGGCATCGATGGTCAAGATGATTCAGAACATCCTCATCGGATTCATCGCTTTCTTCGTGGCTGTTTTCTTCGCTTTGAAAGTCGACAAGACAGGCGACAGCAAGGTTGGCGCAGGCGAAATCTGGACACGTTTCCCGAAGTTCATCATCGGTTTCTTCGTGGCATCATTGGTGGCTTCGTTTATCATCATGCCTGCTACGAGCGGCGCCGACGTGAAAGCCATCAACGGAGTGCTCGACCAGTATAAGAACTGGGCTTTCGTGCTCGCATTCACAAGCATCGGATTGGACACCAACTTCAAGACCCTCTTCAAGCAGATGCAGGGTGGTAAGGTGCTGTGGCTGTACATCGTCGGACAGGTGTTTAACATCCTGTTGACACTGTTTGCCGTATGGTTCCTGCTTTCAGGAGTGGTATTCGACGTCCCGAATCTCGATTTGTTCAAATAATGGACAAAAAACATATAGTTTTCAAAGTGATTACCATCGTTGTGGTGGTAATCACTTTGGTTTTGGCCGTTTACATCATGCTGAACCGAAGGGGTGTTGTCGAAGGCTACGACTTCGGTGCGGGAGCCTATTATTACGCCGACATCCCGACAGAACAGTACTCCGAAATCATCAACGAAGACGCGTACAAGCCCACCACACCGAAGTGGATTTACTATGTTTTGTTCTTTGCCTGGGGCTGGCTGATGTGGCGCTTATGGCTATGGGTTGAGAGGCGCAGCGAAGGTCGGAAAAAATAAATTTTCCAAAAAACGTCGGGATATTGAAAAAAGTTGTATTTTTGCAGTCCCAAAACAAGGTATCATGGCCGAGTGGCTAGGCGAAGGTCTGCAAAACCTTTTACGGCGGTTCGATTCCGTCTGGTACCTCAAAATTAAAGCACTGACTATCAATTAGTTAGTGCTTTTTTCGTTAGCCTACGCCAGATGAAACTATTTGTAAATCTCAGTTTCGTCAATCAAATTATTCAGCAAAGCATAGACGGTCAAGCCGGAAACTGATTTGATGCCTGTCTTACGGACGATATTTTTGCGGTGAGTGATTACGGTGTGAACCGAGATAAACAATTTGTCGGAAATCTCCTTGTTTGTCAAGCCTTTAACAAGTGCGACAAGGACGTCGGTCTCACGGTTAGAGAGCTCGATGCTTTCGGGTTTGTCTTGAGTTGATTTATTGTCACTCAATAAGTTGAATATCTTTGTAACGACTTTCTGTTTGCTGTCGTTGATTTCGATGACATCTTTAAACTGCTTGAGGATGCCGGCATCGACGTACGACGTCACCAAGGCGACCGGAATCACATTAGAGAAGTCGCGACAGATCTTCAGAAACTGCTCGTTAGTGTCGTAAGCAATCAGCAACGGGTTGATTATCAAGATATCCGGATTAAACGCGGCGAGTTTTTCTTCCATGCGGTCGATACGGTCGAGCTGCGAGACGATTGAAACCTGCTTGATGTCGTCGAAATACGACGCGAGGCCTGCGCTGACAATCGGCGACGGCTCCACAATGATTATTGTTTTATCAGATTTCATCGTTTAAGCTTCTAAAGATTCGACAAAAGGAATGAGAACGCGCTCCTCAATAAGGGTGTGATTCATCAAATCGACCGATAAGTCGTTGATATCCAATGCTATTTCAATACGCTCTTTCGGATAAACATCGGCTGGAAGGTATTTCACCAGAATATTCATCAAATCGGAGAGCTTATCTTCGATGTTGGTGTGATTCTCATGAAATACTTTAATCTTGTAATCGGTCTTAACATTTTGATTTACAAGCTGTTCCAAATATGGAAACACATTTTTCTCTTCATAAACGAAATGGTCGACAACCTCATTTTTATATTCGTCGAAGAAACGGCGCAACATGTTGCCATACTTCGGGATGCAGGCGTTGATGATATGGTCGAGATGCTCCTCGATATGCGGCAGACGCTCGTTGAGATAATATTTGTGCGACTCTAACAGGTAGCTAATCAACGCTTTAAGATCGACATTCGCAATGTCTTCGGGTGTTGGAGTGTAATCGTCGTTGCTGTAAATATTGCACACCATCAGGAAAAATGGTGTCGAGACATTGTTCATCGCACACACTTCGCCTACGCTGCGGTCGCCGAATCCCAGATCCATGCCGAAGCGCGGAAACATCAGCAAAAGCTGAGGGTTGCCAAGAACCATATCGGCCATTTTTGTGTTTTCAGAAAATACTTTCTGCATAGCATTTCGTTTTTTGCAAAAATAATAATTTTTTTATTGTAGAGACGCACGGCCGTGCGTCTCTACGTCAAAATAACCATTTTTAGGTATTAAAATTTAAAAATTTCATCAAATATGGGGAGATTTCACGTCAGGATTTTGCCATAATTTTGCACTCAGAATGAATGACAAAAACAGGCCATATTTTTAGTTTAGAAATGAAGAGACGTCACAGTGTGGCGTCTCTCTATGTTTTTCCTGAAGTGCATTAAATCTAGCACTCCCTGTCGTGGCAATGACAATCTTCTGTCTCCGGCTCGAGGGTGACATGGCTGACACCATGCTCGGCAAGCTCGTGTTTGAGATGCTCCGACACTTGAGACCAGCAACTTAAATCATCAACAACCACATGCGCCGTGAGTGCCGTTTCGGTGGTGCTGATAGCCCACACATGGATGTGATGCACTTCTTTCACATGCTCGTTTTCTGTAATATGCTCCTCAATTTCCTTTAAATCAACGCCGTCAGGAATACCGTCAACGGCAAGTCTTAAGCTGTCGGAGAGCAATTCCCAGGTGGAAATGAGGATAACAACGGCGATGATGAGCGATACTATGGGATCGATGATGGTCCAACCGGTGTAAGCAATGACGATGCCGCTAATGACCACACCCACTGACACTAAAGTGTCGGCTGCCATGTGCAGGAAGGCACCGCGCACGTTGAGGTCGTTCTTTTGTCCGCGCATTAACAGCAAAGCCGTTGCTCCGTTGATAAGGATGCCCACACCCGCTGTCCACGATACCGCAATGCCGTTGACATCGGCCGGCTCGCTGAATTTGTGTATACTCTCAATGACGATGGCACCGACAGCCACCAGCAGGATAACGGCATTCAGCAACGATATTAGGACTGTCGATTTGCGATATCCGTAAGTAAAACGCTCATTACGCTGTACTTTGGCCAAACGGAAAGCGACCAGTACAAGCAACAGGCTGAAGACGTCGCTGAGATTGTGCCCAGCGTCGCTGAGCAGGGATAGCGAGTTCTGCCACAGGCCCACACCAGCCTCGACAAGGACAAATACTACGTTGAGGATGATAGAAAGAATGAAAATACCGTTCAGCGACTGCGCCGATGCGGCATGATGATGGTGATGATGTTCCATAGCAATAATTTTATTAACAAATGCAAAGTTACAATACTTATCGCTAGCCGCGCATCATCATTATTGGTGAAAAATATAGTTGAGGATCATTATAAATGATTATCTATACGAAAGATTACATCAACATCGTTGAAAAACCGAATATTATTGGAACACCATAGATACGCCCATTTGATTGTAGTTATCAATGGAGCGGAATTGTCCGAACGGACAGTTGCCGTGATATAATCTCACTCCGATTGAAAAACGGCTGAAATAGCCGTCATAACCCGGCAGATGGTATCGCATTCCAATAAAAAGATTGTATGTAAAACACCGATAGTCGGACTGACTGTTGTCGATGTCACCGTTTTTCAAGGTCAAATCATATCCGTAGACTACCCTGTTGCGAATTTCAGCTGATACTACGCCCTGAAATCCATGGCTTGATGCAGCTGTTTGGTATTGGTACTGCAAATACGCTTCAAACGGTGAAACTGTCGGATGTGCAAGCGATTCATCCCCATCCCCTGCCGACTCTATAATTCTATACCATCCATCATTTGGAGCCCATAAAAGCATCAGTCCCATCCTTAGAGTATGGCATTGCGCGTCAATGTTTTCAGGCTCATTCAGGGTAAATGCCAATTCGGTATAATTGTAACTCACGTTAACTCTCCGAATCGCATAATCCGCTTCCACCCGCTGAATCTGCAACTCGTCGCCGATATGAGTCGACTCGTGTTTAAACGGAGACCACGCAACTGAATAATTTTTCAGAAACTTACGATTCAAACGATGAATGAATGTAGCCGTAGGCGCTCCAATCCGATAGTCATTGTTAAGAATCGGCGAAGTTTGAGTTTCAAACAAATCCATCCACAAATAAGTAGATGCGGTAAGTGTAACACTTAAGCCATATTGCCTGTCGACACCGAAATCGCCATTCCAAACAGGCAATTCCAATCCAAAACACCCTTGCGAACTTGATCTATACGACTTGTCGCTATGAGTGAAATCATAAGTTTGGTGATTAGTGTTACCAACCAGCTCGAACCGTACGAAATTCGGATGGACATCACTTAGAAGCGACTTGCCATAAGGTGCATACGTAAACCATCCCCCGTTGCCGGCCTGCAAGGTCACACAACATAAGAGAAATAACGTATTAAAAAATACTATACGCATATTTTATTTTAACGGATTTTTATCATTTGCATGATAATTTTTGCAAATATAAGGAAATCGAACGACAGTCAGTAGGCAAAAACTAAAATTATTGTATTTTTGCACCGGGAAAATATCTGCTATGCAAAAAATAACACACTTAATATTATATGTAATTCTGGTTTTATTTACTGTCAGTTGTGCAAATACTGACAACGACATGAAATATGAACCACAGCCAGGCGACACAATCTATACCGCTGATGCGGCGCTGGCAATTTACGACCGTAATCCTGAACGGGCTCTGCTGATTATTGATTCGGCAGTGATTGTCGGCAACCTGGACGAAGACCTCGCCCAGATGCTGCGCGCGAAAGTTTTAAGCCACTCGACCGCCGATTTGCATTTTGATGAAGCTCTCCAGATTTGCGAAGCGCTTATGGAAAGCAATTTCGTTGACAATCCGGCTAACCGTGAGAATGTGCTCGATTTGCTGATTACCATCACACGCCGTCGAGGCGACAATGAGCAATGGCTGCGCTGGTCAACCGAGAAAGTCGACCTGTGCCGTCAGCAGGGTGATGAAACAGAAGCATTGCGCACCGAAGCCGAAATAGGCTTCATTCTAGCCCAACTTGGCGAGGAAGAAAGGGGGTTGGCCAAGCTAAGCGGCGTTATCGGAGCTCTTGACGAACAACGTCATTTCAACGAGATGGATGCCTGCATCATCGCACTCAAACGAAAGATTAATTTGTTAGACATACTTGGCAGACCAGAAAGCGTTATCCCGCTTGCCCAGCGTATCATCGAAAAAATCGATGACTACCGTGAGCACCGCGACGAATATGCCGACGGCTCGTTTCGTATGCCTCCTTCCGACGAACAATTCGTCAGATATTGCAATTTCTACACCGCCCAGGCTAACTGTTTCCTTGCAAAAGCATACGCCGACATGGGCCAGGACGATACCGCACGTCATTACCTTTCACTGTTCGAAGAAAGTGACTATGGCAAAACATTCTCAGGACGTATGATGGCATCCAACACATGGTTTGTTTTGGGCGATTACGACAAAATGCTTGCCATCTACGACATTGCTGCCGCTCGTTTAGGTAACGACACAATGAATCATGATTTTTCGACTATGCTTTACAACCGTGCAATTGCAGCCGAAGCCGCAGGCAATTACCAAACCGCTTCAGTCTACTGGCATCGTTATGAAACAATAAAGAAAACGCTCGACAGAAAACAGCATGAAGGACAGGCATATCACTATGCGGCACGCTACAAGCTTCAAGAGGAACGTATGAACACCGAGCGCGAACAAGCTAAAGCAAAGCATAATGAAATTTTGGCTTTGTCAGGATTGGTTTTGGTGGTTTTATCTATTGGCTTCATTATCAGACTATTGATACAGCGTCGTGCCATCAATCGTAAGAATCGTGTGCTTACAGATCAGATGATAGAATCAATTAAATATAAGAAACAAGAGACGCAGACCATCAAGTCCAAAACGCCTGCAGCCAATCTGAACCTTGATAGTCTCGACGATGATCAACTCTTTGATTATCTTAGCAATATCATCCGCAACGAAGAGCTATTTCTCAGCTCAAACTTCAGTCGTCAATTGCTTATAGACCGCTTCCACATCAACGAGCGCCGTATAGGTGCCGCATTCTCGTGTTGTGAAGGATTGCCAGATTTCATCCGCGATTTGCGCCTTGAATACGCCTGCCAGTTGATGACCGACAACCCGAAAATGAGCATCAGCGATGTTGCTACAGCCTCGGGGTTTTCAAACCTCACCGTCTTCGGCCGCGACTTCAAGCGTAAATATGAGGTTACTCCGACGTATTTTAGGAGTCAAATGATGGCTAAAAAATAGAAAATCGTTCAACTTTTTATGTCTGAAAGTTCGATTTTTTATGAATCTACCGCATCTTTTTCACTCCTTTAATTCGATTTTTTGTGAATAGCATTCGATAATTTGTTCACCCTGAAAAACCATGCCCTTGATTGATTATCTTTGTAGAAAATAATAAGGGCAAAATGGGTAAAATAATCATTACGATTAACCGGGAAAGCGGTAGCGGAGGCAGGAAGATAGCTTTCCGTTTGGGAGAACTGCTCGGCATTCAGGTTTACGACAAGGCGACAATTGAAGGCATTAAAACCTACAAACCAGAAAATAAGAAGATCACATCCCGCGAAGCATACTATGCCCAGATCCAGAAAATGCGCGACATAGCCGCCAACGAATCATGCATCTTTGTAGGGCGCACCGGATTCCGTGTTTTTAAAGACGACCCTAATGCATTGAAAATTTTCATATTCGCCGACAGAAATGTGCGAATCAAAAAAATGGCTGAAAAATTTGGTGTTGACGAGGAGACAGCAGCCCAGCGCATAGACGATGTCGACAATGCCCGTGAAACTTACACCAAATATTATGCAGGAGCCTCCCGCTATGAGGTTCGTAACTATGACTTCACAATCAATGTTACCAATTATACCATTGAGGAAGTAGCGCAACGTATTGCTGAAAACATCAACCGCTAACCATTAATGACGATACAACCATATTATTTTCACCAAAAATAATGATGCGCCATTTTAAAATATCTCCGTATTTTTGCATCATTAAAAAAGATGAAAATGATAACTCTCGATAAACTTGATATCGGACAGTCGGCTGTGGTGAAAACCGTGGGAGGCAAGGGCTCGCGTCGCCAGCATTTCCTCGACATGGGCGTTATTCCCGATGCCGTGGTCAAGTTGGTGAAATATGCCCCGATGGGCGACCCGATGGAGGTGATGGTGCATGGATATTCACTAACGCTTCGCAAAGCCGACGCCAAACTTATCGAGGTTGAACCGCATACCGTTGAACAACAAACCGTCAACGACGATTTCGATATAGACAAACTTTATATCACCTCCCTACCCGACCACAACGCCCACCCCGGACTAGGCGAGGAAGGCATTTATCACGACAAGACTCACGAAAACGCTTTGCCGAAAGGCACTCAGCTGACATTTGCCCTTGCAGGCCAGCAAAACTGCGGCAAGACCACTCTATTCAACCAGCTGACAGGCTCAAATCAGCATGTTGGCAATTTCCCTGGTGTCACAGTCGACCGCAAAGATGGCGTGATAAAAGGTCATCCCGAGACCTTGGTCACCGATTTGCCGGGCATTTACTCGCTGTCGCCTTACACCAACGAGGAAATAGTTTCGCGTGAGTTTATCATGCAGCAAAAGCCAAAGGCTATCATCAACATAGTGGATGCCAACAACATCGAACGCAATCTCTATCTCACCATGCAGCTGATGGAGCTCGGCGTACCTATGGTGCTGGCGCTCAACATGATGGACGAAGTGCGTCACAATGGCGGCACTATCCGCGTGAACGAGATGGAGCAAATTCTCGGACTGCCAGTGGTGCCTATCTCAGCCTCAAAAAACGAAGGTGTCAACGAGTTGGTGGATCATGCCATCCACGTGGCAAAATACCAGGAAGCGCCTGTACGTCAGGACTTCTGCGACAAAGACGAAAACAACGGAGCGGTGCACCGCTGTCTGCACAGCATCATGCACCTTATTGAGGACCACGCTCAGCGTGCCGACATACCGTTACGTTTTGCTGCTTCAAAGCTGATTGAAGGCGACAAAATCGTTCTCGACGCCCTGCAACTGTCTCAGAATGAAAAAGAAACACTCGAGCACCTCATACTTCAGATGGAAGAGGAACGCGGGCTCGACCGTGCTGCCGCCATGGCTGAGATGCGCTTCACATTTATCAAGCGCCTGTGCTCTAAAACGGTGGTAAAACATGGCGAAAGCAAAGAATATCAACGCAGCCGCGCCATTGATGAGGTGTTAACCGGAAAATGGACCGCCATCCCGATTTTTATATTGGTGATGATAGGAATCATCTATCTTTCTATCGACGCTCTCGGTGCGCCTCTGCAAGACATGCTCGATAACGGCATCAGCTGGCTAGGCGGTGTCGTTGGCACAGCATTGGCGAGCTGGAACGTAACACCGGCTATACAATCGCTTGTGGTTGACGGCATTTTCGGAGGTGTCGGGACAATTATCAGCTTCATTCCAATCATCATTCTGCTGTTCTTCTTCCTGAGTTTGCTCGAAGACAGCGGCTATATGGCCCGTGTGGCTTTCGTCAGCGACAGTTTCCTAAGAAAATTAGGCCTTACCGGCCACAGCATAGTGCCATTGCTCATAGGTTTCGGCTGCACTGTGCCGGCGGTGATGGCTTCACGAACGCTGCATTCAACCCACGACCGTTGGCGTACCATACTGCTCACTCCTTTTATGAGCTGCTCGGCAAAAATCCCGATTTACGCCTTCTTCACCGATTATTTCTTCCCGCATCACGGCGGATTGGTGCTGATATGCCTGTATTTATTCGGAATAGCAGTCGGCCTCATAGTTGCGTTATGCTCCAAGACCAAAGGCGATGTGGCTCCTTTTGTGATGGAGTTGCCCAACTATCGCTTCCCGAGTTATAAAAACGTGGCGCATCTGCTGTGGGACAAGACCAAAGACTTCCTACAGCGGGCATTCACTGTCATTTTCATCGCATCATTAGTGATTTGGTTCCTTCAGACATTCGATTTCAAATTCAACATGGTTGAGAATGGCGAGGGCAGTATGCTTGCGATGGTTGCGGGATGGATAGCTCCACTCTTTAAGCCAATCGGACTCGGCCAGTGGCAGATTGTCACCGCCCTGGTAAGCGGATTCATGGCAAAGGAAAGCGTTGTGGCCACCCTTGAGGTGCTTGGCGCAATGGATTTATTCACCACAGTGACAGCAATCTCGATGCTGGTGTTCTGCTTGCTCTACACCCCTTGCGTAGCGGCTATGGCGGCTATCAAACGTGAATTAGGCACTAAATGGATGATACTGGTGATAATGTTTCAGTGTGCAGTGGCTTGGCTCTGTGCCTTCTTTGTTTATCTAATCGCAGGGGCAATCATATAAAAAATGTAGAGACGATGTGCACATCGTCTCTACCATTCATTTGTTTATTTCCGTAAGACAATCCTTACATAAACAATCAGTGTAATTTTCTTTAAGATTTGCCTTCGCGCGGTCGCTGAGATGTATGGTTACACACCAGCAATTGATAGAATGAACACATTCAAATTCTTTTCCGCAGCGAGGGCAAATCTTCTTCATCTTAATGATTATTTAATGATTACACGTTCTGTCAATACGTTTGTACCGCAATTGACACGAATGAAATAAACTCCCGGTTCCAACTCTGAAACATTGATTTCCGTTTCCGTTGATGACAGAACCAATTGACCGGTAACAGAATACATTTCAACACGTTGTACAGACGATGTGCACATCGTCTCTATACGAATGAAATCATTTGCCGGATTCGGGTAAATCGAAATCATCACATTTTCATTTTCTTCAATGCCTTGTGGAGGATTCGGGAAATGTTCGATGTCATGAATAACGCCGACTGCATCTAAATCCATACCGCATGAAGCGAATGGTGTAGGCCACGGGTCGTTGACCGGATGACCCTGTGAATCGTAAGTGCAGTATGCCGGATCGATATTACCGATGACATCCACTACACGTACATGAGTGATGTTGTTTTTGTTTAGAAGCGGATTGTCAGGAACCTCGTCAAGGTCGAACGGAGTGCCGTACATAGCTTCGTATTTGCTGGCGAAGTTGTGTATTTGTTGCGGGTCGATACATCCCATTCCGCCAATCTGCGTCTCAGTCTGCACCATGCTGATAGCCGGAAAACGGAAGAAGTTTTCTCCATCGGAGCTCACTTCCACAAAACCCAATTCAAGGAAATACATGCCTGCCGCCTGGGCGTTTTCAAATCCGTTCTCAAACACAGCAAAATCAGGGCCTGGGCGGTTGCATATCGGCGACGCGAATGTCACTGTCGCCATGCCACCGTCACCCAGACAGGTCACACCGTATGTGCCTTCAGGATAACCGATGACATTTGAAGCAGGCCAACCTTGACCTGCCATACCTGCACTTGGATTGGTGATGTTCATCGGTCCAGGCTCTGCCACGCAGCCTGTAGCCCAAGCCACAAAAGCCGACGAGTCGGCACGCATGGCTGTGGTGCCAGGTTGTCCTGCTGCAGGAGCAAACTGCGCCCACACGGCCATTGGCACCATAGCCATCAATATCACTATGAGTTTTCTCATTTCACAACGAGTTTGGTTGTCCTTGCAGCGTTGTCAGTTTTCACTGTAACGAAGTAAACGCCAGCTTCGATGTTTCTCAAATCGACAACCGATTCAAATGATGTCATAACCATACGGCCAGTCATGTCGTAAATCTCAACTGATTTAACATTTTCAGCATTGACATACAGTCTGTCTGTTGCAGGGTTTGGATAAACTGTCAAAGCAGAAGCTTCAATTTCGTCAACCGATTCGTAAACTGACACAGGCTGAACAGGTGTTGCCCAAACGTATGTCCACTGAGCTATCTCAATAGCGATAGTATAATCGCCCCATTTCACAAAGTCGCCGTTTTCAACTGTCACCTCGTCGAAAGTGAACCATGGTGCCACAGCATTCACATTGAACATGGCGTTGTAGCCAACAAGTTCATAATGAACTTCATTATAGTTGAAAGTGATGTCGGTAAGGCTCATGCCACCCCATGGAGACGGCTCGTCATTGAAGTCGAAACGCTGGTCAACCTCGGCAATAGCTTGCATCATCTCTTTGATTGTGACGCTTTCTGTAGCGAATCTGTAACCCCAAGCATAGCAAACATCCTCAGGTTCAGCAAAGTTGACTGAAAAGACCACCTCGTTCTCGCCTTCACCAATCCAGTAAAGAATTTCCGATGGGTCGATTGTAGCTTCTTCGCCAAGAGCGTATACTGGAGCGACTTCTTTTGTCCAAACGTAATAGTAATTGATAGGGTCTGTAATGATACCGCATGATTCATCACCGAACTTGATACAGTCACCATTTACAACAGGCTGAGCGTCGAAGTAGTTACCTGCTGTCTGACCATTCACGTTGTACATCCACCACATTCCTGCAAGGGCGAGATTCAAAACGCCGTCGTTGAATGTGATTTCCGACACAAACGACTCACCGACGAAATCAAAACGATAGTCGACAGTTGCGATAGCTGTCATCACATCTTTAACCATAAGTGTTTCTTCATCAAAGCGATAGCCCCATGCCAAAGCTGTATCGGGCTCATTCCAGTTGACAATGAAAACAACTTCATTCTGACCTTCGCCAATCCAGAATTTGATGTCGGCCGGATCGATTGTCGCATCTTCCTGTGCGAAAAGGTTGGTCGAGAAAAGACCGATGATTCCTAAAAGGAACATTAAAGTAAATTTTTTAACCATAACATAGATTTTTAAGGTTTAATAATAATTTAATTACCTCAAAACCTCGTGGAAAAACGTTGGTAGGCCTTAAATATAAGGAAAGCCAGCTTTTATCCCGAAAGCTTTGTTTACGATTTACGGCAGGTCTTCTGACTCGCTCCTCGAGGTCTGCCGCCTTCCCGAAACGCTTGATTTCAGTGGCATTGTGACAGATTTTAAGAGCTTACAGCAGCGGGAACTGTCCGGGAATTTCACCCGATTCCCTATTGAGCCTTGTCGGCACCATAAATCGCTGCAAATATACGAATTTTTTTATCAAAAAATAGTCTTTAGTTTTTAGTCTTTAGACTTTAGTCATTCTGCACTAACAACTAACGACTAGAGACTAACGACTATAATTCCAATTCTACTGAAACCGATTCCATTTTGCCACCAAGCGGCGGATTCATTTTCTTCACCTTCACCCAAGCGTATGAAACTGTCGGAAATTCCTTCTGAAGGGCGTTTAGAATGCGTCTGGCAACGTTTTCAAGCAGTTTTGAGGAAATCATCATCTCGCGCTTTACAACGGCGTAAACCTCCTGATAATTGACCGTATCTTCAAGATTATCAGACATTTCAGCCTTCGAGGTGTCAACCTCCATGCTCAAATCCACGTTGAACCACGTCCCTATCTTGCGCTCCTCCTCGAAGCAGCCATGATAGGCGTAGAACTCCATTTTTTCTATCGAAATCAGTGACATAGTTAACAGTTGTCAGTTGTCAGTTACCAGTTATCAGTTGCTGAAGTTTTTTAACTGTCAACTGTTAACTGTTAACTGTCAACTATTTTAATACTTCAATTCCTTTTTCAATACGTTTCAACGCTTCATCCTTGCCAATCAATCCAAGGATTTCATGGATATGCGGACCTTTGCCGGCACCGACAAGCATCAAACGAAGGCCGTTCATAACAGGGCCCATGCCGAGTTCGTTGCTTGTAATCCAGTCGTTCAAAACCTTATCGATGTTTTCAGCGCTGAAATCGTCTATATTCTTTATCACTTCCGAAGCCTGGCGCATCAAATCGGCTGAGTTTTCTTTCCAGCGTTTCTTCACTGTCACCTCGTCGTAGGTGGTAGGCTCCTCAAAGAAGAAGAAGCTCTGATCCCACATCTCCTTCACGAAGTTGACACGGTCTTTCACCAATGCAGCCACCTTTGTAACGTATTCAAGGTCAGCGTCGATATTCTTTTCAACCTTCAGCCACTGCTGATATTCCTTGCCCACTTCCTCGCTCGAGCGGCGCATCAAGTATTCGTGGTTGAACCATTTTGCCTTCTCAACGTTGAAACGAGCTCCCGACTTGCTGCAGTGGTCGAACGAAAACGCCTGAATCAACTCGTCCATCGAGAAGATTTCCTGCTCTGTGCCTGGGTTCCAGCCGAGCAATGCCAGCATGTTGATAAATGCCTCCGGATAGTATCCCGATTGCTTATATCCCGACGAAATCTCGTGTGTCTCAGGATTTTCCCATTGCATTGGGAACACCGGGAATCCGAGGCGGTCGCCGTCACGTTTGCTGAGTTTGCCGTTGCCGTCCGGTTTGAGCAACAATGGCAAGTGGGCAAACTCTGGAGCCTCCCAACCAAATGCCTGATACAGAAGCACATGCAATGGCATCGAAGGCAACCATTCCTCACCGCGAATCACGTGTGAAATCTTCATCAGGTGGTCATCGACGATGTTTGCCAAGTGGTATGTAGGCATGCCGTCTGACTTGAACAGCACCTTATCGTCCAAAGTGTTGGTGTTCACCTTGATGTCGCCACGGATGATGTCGTGCATTTCCACGACATGATTTTCAGGCATCATGAAACGCACGGTGTAAGGAGTGCCGTTTGCGAGCAATTCATCGACATCTTCTTTGGTCATTGTCAACGAGTTACGCAGTTCCTGACGAGTCTCGGCATTGTAGATGAAGGTCTTTTTCTGTGCCTCTGCTTCCTTGCGGAGGTTGTCGAGCTCCTCAGCTGTGTCAAATGCATAGTAAGCATGGCCTTTTTCTATCAGCTCGTCGCTGTATTGTTTATAGAGATGCTTGCGGTTGCTCTGTTTGTAAGGACCGTAAGGACCGCCCACGATGTCGCTTTCGTCGAACTTGATGCCGCACCAGTCGAGCGATTTTATGATGTAATCCTCGGCGCCCGGCACAAAACGTGTCTGGTCGGTATCTTCAATGCGAAGCAGCATCTTTCCGCCATTTTTCTTAGCGAAAAGGTAGTTATACAAAGCGGTTCTCACGCCGCCGATATGTAATGGTCCGGTCGGACTTGGAGCAAAACGAACTCTTATTTCTTTCATTTTTCAAAAATTTTTGCAAAAATAATAAAAAAGACTTTAGACTTTAGACCTTAGACCTTAGTTTTTTTAAAAATCTAACAACTAAAAACTAACAACTAAAGACTTTTTTGTATCTTTGCGGGCTTAATCTTAAAATTAACCTACTATGAATAAAAAATCTATTTTCTCATTAGTGCTACTGCTGTGCGCCTTGGCAAGTTGGGCGCAAAAGCCTCTGCTTACAACCAGATGGAATCAAACTTATCCATACAACATTCTTTGTCCGGCCGATCCGTTCGAGAATTACAATCATAGCTACACTGGATGTCCGGCAACAGCTATGGGACAGATTATCAATTATTTACAGACAACTCAAGATACTCGTTTCGACGATAGTGACGATTACACCTCAAGTTACGCCGGCCGTGTTTTCCACATCGACGACGATTGGGAAACATACAGATTCCCGTCATTTCCACAGTTGAACGTCATGTTGGATTCGGTCGACGCCGCCTTCCAACGTGGCGAGGAACTTTCCGACACATTGGTCGCCGCTGTGATTTTTGCTTGCGGTGTGGCTTGCACACAGGTATTTACGGCTTCGCCAAGCTATGGTTCAGGCACTTTTTATGTTGACCAGGCGTATGCGGCCTACCAAAGATTTGGTTTTACCGACTGCGTGCTCTATCGTGAACCAAGCGATGAAATGTACGAAACCTTGATTTCCAATCTGCAAAACGGCTATCCGGCCCATCTGGCAGTCGAAAACAATGCTGCCAACTCTGGACACAACATTGTGGTTGACGGCTATCGTGAATCGGACGGCAAGTTCCACATCAACTTTGGCTGGGGCGGATCAATGGATAATTGGTACAGCATTCCCGATCCAAATGGGTTTAATTACGGATGGACAAAAATTGAAGGCATTATCTTGAATATCATTCCGACCGATCCTTTGGCAGTTAATGAAACAGCTTATCAACAGTCGATTGAAATATATCCCAACCCCGCTTCAAACGTTATTTACATAAAGAACCTGCCTCATGAACAGGCTGATTACGCCATCTTCAACGTAATGGGACAGAAAGTTGACGCAGGCACGTATAGCGGAGCCATAGATGTCGCAGCCTTAGAGCAAGGATTATACATCCTTCAGTTAAAGAGCGGACAATACAGCGAAACTGCCAAATTCATTGTGAAATAATTGGAATTGTAGTTTTCTCCCATATAAAAAAATCTAAGGTCTAAAGTCTAAGGTCTAAGGTCTTTTTTGTATCTTTGCAAGTTTATACATTATTATAATGGCAAACTTTGCATTGACATCAAAAATCGAGCGCTTCATCAGGAAGTTCTACCTCAACCGCCTCATCCAAGGCGCGCTGATAGGACTCGTCCTGATGATTGCTTTATTTCTGATAATCAATGGAATAGAGTATTTTTCTTGGCTTCCGCGAAGAGGTAGACTCATTCTGTTGCTGCTCTTCATTCTAGGCATCAGCTTTGTCGCGATTTTCTATTTTGCCATACCTATCGTCAACCTAATCCGCTTCCGCAAAAAGATGTCCGACGAGCAGGCTTCTGTAATAATCGGCAAGTTTTTTCCGGAAATAAGCGATAAGCTTTTGAACACAATACAACTTTCAAACGAGCTATCGCAAAACAATGACAATCAGTTGCTTATCGCAACAATCGAGCAGCGCACCGAACACCTGAAGCCGATTAACTTCTCCGACGCGGTTAACCTTAAAGAGAATTATAAATACCTGAAAATTTTCGGTTTGGCTTTTGTTGTTTTAAGCCTAGCTTTAATATTTCTCCCCGATTTTTCTAAGGAACCCACACAGCGTATAATCAACTATTCGCAGGATTTTGAAAAACCTCTGCCCTTCTTGGTCGAGCTTTCCGCAACCGGCTTGGAGGCTATGCAAGGCAAGGACATTGAGTTTCGCATTCACGTTACAGGCGAGCGTATTCCCGATGCGTTTTACATCAAATCAAATACGGGTATCCGCATGATGACCCGCCTAAATACCAACGATTTCCGTTTTGTTTTCAAAAACGTTTACCAAAACGAGGAGTTTTACGTCGAGGGCGGCGATTATCGCAGTCAGATGATAAATCTACTAGTACGCCCCAACCCGACAATGCTGTATTACGAGGCAAAACTGACGTTTCCGAAATATATCCACCGCAAAAACGAGATTCTTAACGGAAAAACACGCATAATCGTGCCGCAGGGAACCGATGTGGAATTCACTTTCCACACAAGGGACGTTGAGACAATTTTCATTGATGATTCCATTTCCATTGATAATTTTATTTATAGATTTACAGCCCTGAAATCCGCAAAATTCACGGTTTCATTACAAAATAAATGGAATTCAACCGACCCGATTCCATTTACCGTCGAGGTGATCCCTGACGCTTATCCCGACATCCAGGTACAGAATTTTCACGAAGATTTTGCCAAACAGACATATTACTCGGGCCTTATCGCCGATGACTACGGTTTCACAAAACTGCTCTATCATTTTGAAGTTGACGGCAAACCTAATCAATCGTTTGTGAAAAATATCCCGATTGACAAGCGTAACACTCGTTCTTCATTCTATTATAGCATTGACACTGATACACTTACGCTGTATCGTGGCGACGAGGTGAAAGCTTATTTCGAGATTTTCGACAACGACGGCTTGAGTGGTCCGAAATCGAAACGCTCGGAGGTGTTTTATCTGATGCTGCCAACCACCGAACAACTTGATTCAATAGCTGATTCATCAGAGAATCAAATACTTAACAATCTAAATCAGCGTTCCAACGAGCTTCAGGACCTCCGCAAGGACATTGAAGACATGCTCCGCGACCTGATGTCTAAAAAAGACCTCGACTGGAGCGATAAGGAGAAGATGAAAGAACTGCTCGAGAAGCAGAAAGAAATTCAGCAGGAGTGGGAGAAGATTCAGGAAGAACAGAATGAACTGTCAGATTTTATCAAGGAAAACGAACTTACCAACGAAGATTTGGTTAAAAAACAGGAGGAAATCAACAAGCTCTTCGACGAGGTTATTCCTGATGAAATGAAGAAACTGATGGAGGAAATCGAGCAAATGCTAAGCGAGATGCCGCGCGAACGTATGCAGGAAATCATGAAAGATCTTAAGAAAAACAACGAGAACCTGCAAAACATGATGGACCGCAACCTCTCACTTCTGGAGCAACTGAAGGTGGAAAAAGACATGAATCAGCTGATTGACGAGCTTCAGCAGCTTGGCGAGCAATTGACCGACAAATCCGATTCAATATCAGCCAAAGATGCTGAAAATCAATTTGATAAACTCGAGCAAAAACTCGATTCAATAATCGAAAAAAACAAGGAAATCACAGATCCTTTCGATATCAACAAAGACGAACAGGCATTTGAAGATATTGAAAATGATTTGGAAGAAGCCAGCGAGTCGGAAAACAGCAACCAAGACGGCAAAGCCAAGGAGCAAAAGCAGAATGCAGGCAAAAAAATGCAGAAAATGGCTTCTGAAATGAATTCAATGATGATGAATTCCAACTCCGATCAGCTGGCCGAAGACGCCAATTTGGTCAGGATTTTGCTTGAAAATGTGGTGCGTTCGTCACATGCCGAGGAAGCCCTGATGCAAGAGATTGAAATTATGCAAAACGACGACCCTTCGGTGTCACAAAAAATTGCCCGACAAAAAGAGATTTCAGAGAATTTCGTGATGGTTGACGACTCGTTGCGAAAGATGGCCATGCGCCAGCCAAGCGTTAAAAACTTTGTGTTCTCCGAGCTGCAACGCATCAATCAGCAACTTGAGTCGGCTATGCAGGATATACTTGAAATCAAGTTCCATTCAGCTACCAGCAAACAGCAAAACGCCATGATGTCGATGAACAATCTGGCCTTGATGCTTGCCGAATCGCTTAACGAAATGAACTCTGAAATGAACGGGTCAAGCAACAATTCGTGCTCCAAACCTGGCAAGTCAAAAGGAAAGCAAGGCAAGCCGAAAAACATGAAAAACATGCAAGACCTTCAGAATCAACTGGGTGAACAGCTTAAAAAAATGCAGCAGCAGATGCAGCAACAGCAAAAAGACGGCACTCCGTCGCAAAGCATGAGCGAAGAACTGGCACGGATGGCGGCACAGCAGGAGCTGATTCGTGAAGGCATGCAGCAGATGTTGGAAGAGATGAAAAAGAATGGTGTTGTAGGCGACGATGGCATCTATCAAATCATCAAAGACATGGAAAAACTTGAGGAAGATATTGTAAATAAACGCATTACAAGTCAAACCATCAGGCGTAACAAAGAAATTATGTCGCGTATGTTGAAAGCCGAAAAAGCACAGCAAGAACGCGAGAAAGAGGAAAAACGCAAGTCGGACGAGTACAAAGGTCCTGAAAAAACCCACAACATCGATGAAATCCGCTACGAAGAAAGTATTCGTAAACAACAGGATTTCCTGCGCACTAATCCGATTGAGTATCATCCGTTTTATAAACAAAAGATTAACGAATATTTTATGCACCGTCATTTTGAATGAGATTCCTCCACTTCGGTCGGAATGACGAAATTGAAAGTAACGATATGATTAAATTTGAAGGTATAGACATTGAGTTTCCACAGCTGAACCAGCGATTGGCAAAACAGTGGATTGAGGAGTTTGTCGCTTCTTACGGCAAGAAAATAGGCGAATTGTATTACCTTTTCTGCAGCGATGAATACCTGCTGGAATTCAACCAGAAGCGCATGAACCACGATTTCTACACCGACATCGTGACGTTCCCGTTGAACGACTGCGAGGAGTATCTCTCGGGAGAATTCTACATCAGTATCGATAGAATTAAGGACAATGCCGAGCAGATGGGAAAGCCTTTCAAAGACGAATTTCACCGTGTTTTGGCGCACGGAGTGTTGCACTTGATAGGCTTTAAGGACAAGACCGACGAAGATGCCGCGGTGATGCGCACACAAGAGGAAAAATGTCTTGCAATGAGGCGTAATGAATTTTAAATCAATGAATTAACATAAATGTTCCACGTGGAACACTCTGAGATATGATATTTGATAATTACGATGTGATTGTGGTCGGTGCCGGCCACGCAGGATGTGAGGCAGCTGCAGCGGCTGCCAATCTTGGCAACAAGACCTTGCTCATTACTATGAACATGAGTTTCATGGCCGCGATGTCGTGCAATCCTGCAGTTGGCGGTATAGCCAAAGGCCAGATAGTGCGTGAAATTGATGCATTGGGCGGTCAGATGGGTATCATTGCCGATAAGACTATGATACAATTCCGTATGCTCAACAAATCGAAAGGTCCGGCTGTGTGGAGCCCGCGTGTTCAGAGCGACAAGGCGGCCTTTTCAGCTGAATGGCGCAACACTCTTGAGCACACTAAAAACCTCGAATTTTGGCAAGACCATGTCGACGGATTGATAGTGGAAGGCGATCAGATAAAAGGTGTCCACACAATGATGGGCGGCGACGTTTACTCAAAAACCGTTATCCTGACAAACGGAACATTCCTCAACGGAAAGATTTTTATAGGTGAGAAATCGTTTTCGGGCGGCAGAATAGGCGAATCGGCAAGCCACGGTATCACAGAACAGCTCGTGGAGCTTGGCTTTGAAGCCGACCGCATGAAGACAGGAACACCTGTTAGAATAGACGGCCGAAGCATAGATTTCAGCAAACTGGCAGAGCAAAAAGGCGATGATGAGGTGACAGGATTCTCGTTTATGAACGTTGAGAAACCTCTGAAGCAACGTTCATGTTTCATTGCCTATACGTCGTTGAAAGTACACGATATCCTGCGCAAAGGATTTGACAAATCACCCATGTTCACCGGCAGGATTCAAGGCATAGGACCACGTTACTGCCCGAGCATTGAGGATAAGATAGAGCGTTTTGCCGGCAAGGATTTTCATCAGTTGTTTGTTGAACCGGAAGGAGCCACCACATGCGAATATTACCTCAACGGATTCAGTTCATCGCTGCCCGAAGACATACAATTTGAAGCGCTCAGGAATATCGAAGGCTTCGAAAACGCCAAAATTTTCCGCCCAGGATATGCAATTGAGTACGATTTCTTCCCTCCAGAGCAGCTGTATCATAGTTTGGAGACACGAAAGATTCACGGTTTGTTCTTTGCCGGACAAATCAACGGTACAACCGGCTACGAAGAGGCTGCCGCACAAGGTTTGATGGCTGGAATCAACGCACACCGACTTTTACACGACGAAGAGCCAGTGGTTTTGCGTCGAGATGAAGGTTACATTGGCGTTCTGATCGACGATTTAATTACTAAAAGCGTCGACGAGCCTTACCGTATGTTTACAAGTCGTGCAGAGTATCGCATTCTGCTTCGTCAGGATAATGCCGACACTCGTCTTACGCCACTTGGATACAAACTCGGCCTTGCCACACAGGAACGCTACGATAGATTTGTGCAGAAACAGCAGCGTGTGCAAGATTTGATTACATTCTTGAAAGAAACCAATGTGTCGCCCGAAGAAATCAACTCACTTCTAACCGCAAAAGATACTCCTGAAATTGCAGGAAAAACACGTTTTGCGCATATTTTGACACGCCCTCAGCTGAGCTTAACCGAAATTATCAAGCATATTGAATCGCTGAAAACACAAATTGATCTGGCCGACGAGACGACGCGAAGCGTTGTCGAGGAGGCGGAGATTTTAGTAAAATATGAAGGATATATCGACAAGGAACGTGAAGTAGCCGACAAACTGAAACGTCTAGAAGACGTGAAACTAAGTCCTGATTTTGACTACAATGCACTGCACTCGCTAACAATCGAAGCACGACAGAAGTTGACGAAACACAAGCCGCAAACACTGGGACAAGCATCGCGCATCAGTGGAGTTAGCCCGGCTGACATTTCGGTTCTTGCAGTATTTTTGGGACGTTAATCACTAATGTTTCACGTGGAACAATTTTTGAAAATAACAACAAAATAAGAATATCATGAGCACTCAATGCCTGTTTTGCAAATCAGACAACACAAAGCTTTACCTGAAGCTAAAAGATTACTTTCTTTCACAGGAAGATTTTGAAATATTCGAATGTGAAAACTGTAAATTGTTGTTTACCACTCCCCGACCTGATAAATCCGTTATCGGAAATTATTATAAATCGGATGATTATCTTTCGCATAACGAGCACAAAAAAGGCATAGTGCCATGGATTTACAATCAAGTTAAAAAAGTCAATATCAGAAGGAAATTTAGCATAACCGCACAAAACCGCACATCAAAAAATGGCGACCGCACAAAACCGCACATCCTCGATTTTGGCTGTGGTGTCGGTGATTTTCTGCATTACGCACAAAAAAACGGATGTGAGATAGCAGGCTGCGACCTTAGCGAAGACGCGCGTAAATATGCTTCTGAAAAACTCGGTAAAACAATAGTTTCTCCAGAAGAAATCTTTTCTCTACCTGACTCCACTTTTGATGTTATCACAATGTGGCATGTGTTGGAACACATCGACGATCTTCGTTTTCAAACAGAACAATTGTATCGGCTTTTGAAAGAAAACGGCCGACTTGTAGTAGCTGTACCAAATTATATGTCTTACGACGCTCAGCATTACAAAGACAAATGGGCGGCCTACGACGTTCCGCGTCATTTGAATCACTTTCACAAAGAGTCGTTGCAAAACATTTTTGCCGGCTATTTTGAACTTGACAATATTTATCCTTTGAAATGGGACGCATATTACATTTCAATGATGAGCGAAAAATATATCGGTAAAGGCAATTCTTTCGTCAAAGGTTTAATCACAGGGTGGAAGTCGAACCGCAGGGCAAAAAAGTCGGGTGATTATTCCAGTTTGGTTTACGTTTTTAGTAAAATTTGATTTTAGGTGGTTTTTAGCCATTTTAAGCGATTTTAAATTTTCAACAACGTGGGATTCAAAAATTTTAAAATAATGGCTTAAACAAAGGCATTTTTGGAACAAAAATTGTTGCAATATTAACATGAAAAAGCATCTGTTCATATTATTGGCTGTAGTTTTGGTGGCGATTGCATTCTTTGTAAACAAAAAAATTGAAGACAAGGAAGATCGCGCCATGATGGTTTTGGCCGAAGTCATATCAGACGAATCGGATCCGCAATTTGAAAACGCGGTCTCCCCTATCATAACTCAAATCAAAAACGACAGCCTTATCGGATTTTGGGCAGACAACGAACAGTTTCCTTCAGACGATTCAGTGCTAAGCTACCTTGACACCAACTATTTTAATCTGCCGATTATCGATTATTATACACGTGTTGCGACAGTTTGCGATTCCAAAACATCACTTTCGTTTGATTATTCCGATTCGGAAATTGATTGCAACGATTATTTTCTAAATGTCTTAAACACAAATCCCATCAAACAAGTAGACGGAGGCCTTATCAATATTGACGATGCCACAACCGATGTTTATTATCTCGCTTCAATTGATTTTCCAAACAATCAAACCCTTTATCTTGAGTTTTATCGCGAAAGAACGTTTAACTCAGTAGCATTCAAGCATAAAAACTATTCATACGGGGTTTATAAAAATGACATACTTGACTATAAATACGGTTATTATCTCTATCCTAACAATTTGAACAATTTTGTCGTCCAATCTGATGGAATCTACAAGGCCCGACATTATAAACACTATTTGATTAACGATGATGAAACCGGTAAAAGCGTTGTGGTTTCATTGGAATCAGAACGTTGGATGCGTTATCTTGCCGAGTTCGCCTTTATCTTTTTTGCGCTTCTCCTCTCCTATTATTTTTATTTACTTCATCAAAACGGCCGGAAAAGTCTTTTCAAAAAGAGTTTTCACGGCAAAATACAACTTACTATTATTTTAACTCTCGCTTTTGCATTTTTAATCGTCGGTATCACTTCGTCGATTTTTATCAAAAACAATATTACCCGAAAAACTCAAATAAGCCAGTACAAACAAGCCATTATTATACGTAACAGATTGGAAGTCAATCTACTGGATGATGATAATCTGACTAAACCCGGTTTGCTGAACAGTATTAAAGAGTCGTTCCTTTGCGATATCAATATCTATAACCTTGATGGCGATCTGATCATCTCAACCTTGGATGAAACCTATGATTATTCAGATGCTCAAATTATTGATATTGAAGCTTTTGATGCTATTTATAAAGACAATGCCGGCTATTTCATTCAAACCGAGTATTATGGTGATGAACGTTGCTCTAGTTACTACTTCCCTATTCTTAACAAAGACAATGAACTTGTAGCCATAATGAATATTCCTTATTTTGATGCCAATAAAGAGTATGACGACAGGTTTTCCAGTTTTATTTTCTCATACATTTTAATAATTCTTATCCTGCTGGGAGTATCATCAATCGTAATATTGCTTATTACCCGCACCACTCTCAAGCCATTAAAAATGATTCAGGATGAGATGTCAAAACTGAATTTCGGGGTTGTCAACAAGCCAATTTCATGGAAGAGCAACGACGAAATAGGCGCGCTTATCGACCAATACAATAAAATGCGCTGGCAGCTTGAGAATGCAGCCAATCGCATAGCCAGAAACGAGCGTGAGAATGCCTGGCGAGAGATGGCCCGCCAGGTGGCGCATGAAATCAAGAACCCTCTTACGCCAATGCAATTGAATATAGAGTATTTGCAGATGCTTTGGCAAAGAAAAGACCCTAAATTTGAAGCAAATTTCATCGAAACTATGCATTCGTTGCTTGATCAGATTGAAACCCTCAAATCAATAGCTACAGCCTATTCCAACTATGCCAAACTGCCCGACAACAACCCAACGGTTTTCGATTTGAGCGAGCTGCTTACTAGCACAGTCAAGCTTTATGATATTGAAAACAATGTTCTCTTTACTTTCAAATTCGATAAAAAAGAAAATTGGACAATGTATGCCGACAAGAACAATCTGGGCAGAGTATTCGGCAATATCATTAAAAACGCCATTCAAGCCATCGGAAATGCCAAGACGGGCCAAATTGATGTGATTCTCAACAGGATAGGAGAGAGGTACAATGTCAAAATCTCTGATAATGGTTGTGGCATTAAAGAAGCCGACAGATCAAAAGTGTTTTTCCCTAATTTCACTACAAAATCAAGTGGAATGGGCGTAGGCCTATCCGTGTCGCAAGACATAGTGCAAAATATTGGCGGCAATATCTCATTTGAGAGCCGTGAAGGTTTCGGCACAGTATTTACAATAGATTTACCTATATTAAAAGAAAAATAATAATTTTGCATTTTCAAACGTTAACAGCACGTTATGAGTAATAATCCGATAAAAGCCTTAGCCGGCCAGACAGTGATATACGGCATGGGAACCATCATCCCGCGCTTGCTGAATTATCTGTTGGTGCCGCTTTACACACGAGTGTTTGTGGCTGGTGTGTATGGTCAAATCACCGATTTATACGCTTGGATAGCTTTGTTACTCGCCATGCTCACATACGGGATGGAAACAACATTTTTCCGTTACACCCAAAAGGAAGATCCCGACAGGGTGTTTAACAATATCGTTTCGTGCATCATCACAACTACTTCGGTTTTTTTGCTTATTTACATAATTTTTTACAAAAACTTCGCACATTTAATTCAGTACGAGCACAACACACAATATGTGCTGTTTCTTGGTTTGATAGTGGCTCTCGATGCTTTGACAGCCGTGCCGTTTGCCAAACTGAGAAAAAATAATAAGGCCAAACTGTTCACCCTTATTAAGATAGCAAATGTTTCGCTCAATATCGGCTTGAACCTGTTTTTCCTTATCGTTATTCCCGATACAGCTTTGGCTATTTCCGAAAAAGTGTTCGGACCTCAAGCGGGATTGCTGGTTTGGGTGCTGGTGTCAAATGTTTTGTCAAGCCTTCTCAGCTTATTATTATTACTTCCACAATTCAAAGGTTTCCATTTTACTCTTGACAAGAGCCTTATCCGCCCTATGTTGGCCTATTCACTGCCGATACTGCTAATCAGCCTGGTGGGTATGGTCAATGAGGTGGCCGATAAGATTTTGATTAAATATCTTACACCGATTCCAGAGCCCGAAACGCTCGAAGTGCTTGAAATGACAGGGGAGGAGTATGCCCTGCAACAACTCGGCATTTATGGTGCCAACTTCAAGCTGGCTGTTTTAATGACGATATTCATCCAAATGTTCCGTTATGCTTCAGAGCCTTTTTTCTTCGGCAAAGCCAAAGACCGCAACGCTCCCGAGCTTTACGCCAAAGTGATGACATATTTTGTTATTTTCTGCCTGCTGATTTTCCTTGGTGTGATGCTTTACATGGACCTTTTGAAATATTTTGTCGGCGAAAAGGGAAGCGATTATCACGAAGGTTTGATAATAGTTCCAATAGTGTTGATTGCCAACATGTTTTATGGTATTGTATTTAATCTTTCAATCTGGTTTAAACTTACCGACAGAACGTTTTCGGGCACCATAATTTCAATAATAGGCGCCTCGGTAACATTGTTGTGCCTGTTTATTTTGGTACCGCGCATAGGTTACCTCGGCGCCGCGATAGCTCACTTAGGCTGCTACACCGTGATGATGCTTGTTTCTTACATCTGGGGACAAAAAGTATTCCCTGTACCATATCAGGTAGGCAGAATCATGCTTTATTTCATTTTTGCCATAGCCTTGTTTATGGTCAGCACCATGCTTTCCGATTACAACCTGCCGGTAAGATTATTATTCAACACCTTGTTGATTTTCATTTACATAGTCACAGTCTTTTTTGCAGAACGTAAAAATCCTTTGAAAATATGAAGTTACTGATTGTAAACAAATCGAACAACGCTTTGCCATGCTATGAGACAGCCAATTCGGCCGGCATGGATTTAAGAGCTTACCTTCCCGAAGGTGATATGATTTTGAAACCATTACAGAGAGCGCTGGTGCCAACCGGACTGTTTATGGAGATTCCGGTAGGCTACGAAGGCCAGGTGCGTCCGCGCTCGGGTTTGGCAATCAAAAGCGGCATCAGCGTACTCAATTCGCCAGGCACCATCGATGCTGATTATAGGGGAGAAGTAAAGGTAATCCTTATCAACCTGTCGGATTTTGATTTTGTTATCAAAAGTGGCGACCGCATCGCACAGCTTGTGATTGCAAAATGCGAGCAAACCGAAGTGGTTGAAGTTGAAACGCTCAGCGATACAGAACGCGGAGCCGGCGGTTTCGGACATACGGGGGTATAGACCTTAGACTTTAGACCTTAGACTTTAGTCTTTAGTATTGAAATATGAAATATAAATTATTGATATTAAGTGTATTGACACTTTTGACGAGTATCGTTTTCGCGCAAAACGACGTGGTAGGCGAGGCACCTGATGACACTCTGGTTGTCAGACAAGATTTGCCTAAAAACGCCGAGTGTTTTTCGAAGGGACTTGAGGCCAAATACAACGAGAATTACGATGTTGCCATCGCCAATTTTGAACAGGCTCTTAGGTTTTACAACGACGATGATGCCAGCATGTACGAGCTTTCGGAGCTTTATCAGCTGAAAGGCCGCTCAACCGAAGCTTTCAGCATGATCAAACAAGCAAGCAATTTGCAGCCCGACAACAAATGGTATAAAATCAGACTTGCGCAATTTTATATGCAAAACTCTGATTATCAATCATTCATGGATATATACGACAAGTTGCTTGATGACGAGCCTGAAAATATGGAGTATCTTGAGGCCTATATCGAGATGCTTCTGCGTATAGGCGACTACGACAAGGTGATTGAAAAGCTTGACGTTATCGAAGAACAGGTTGGCAACAACGAATATCTTTCTTTGCAAAAGATAGAAATTTACAAGGATCAGGGCAAGCATGACAAAATGGTTGAAGAGCTGGAACATCTGGTCAGCTTCATGCCCGATAACACACGTTACCTGGCAATGTTGGCCGAAGCCTATCGCATGGTAAAACGCGACAAGGATGCCTATCAGATTTATCTTCAGATTAAGGAATTAGAACCCGAAAACAAGTATATCAATGTCTCGCTGATGGATTATTATCAAAGCGTCGGTGAGCTGGACAAAGCTTTTGATGAGTTTATCGCCGCTATTAGAAACAAGAATCTCGACTATGAGACCAAAGCTCAGATTTACGAATTCTGGTTCCAGAAAATTGACAATAAAAACAGTGAAGCGGCCAATGAAGCCGAAGCGGCCGGGTTGGCATTTATCGAGACGCATCCCGACAAATCTTTGGGCTATTATATATTAGGAACAGTCCGATACAACAACGAGCAGTATGAAGATGCCAAGAGCTATTATCTACAGGCTCTGGAACGCGAGAAAAGCAATTTTGTGACTATTTACCAGCTTTCGATGGTATTCATAGAACTGCAAGATTATCAAAATCTGATAGAACACACAGCCTATGCGATATCGCTATATCCCGAGCAGCCGCTGTTTTATTTGTTCAGCGGAATAGGTTATTTCAATCTGAAAGATTATGACAACACCATAAGCATTCTTGAAAAAGGCCGTAAACTATCAGCAAACAAAGAACTTACCGCCAATTTCGACACCTATATCGGTGACACATACAACTTACTGGGTAACAGGGAAAAATCATATGAAGCCTACGATAGGGTGCTTCGCGCAAATCCTGATAATATATATGTTTTGAACAATTACGCATATTATTTGTCACTTGATAATAAAGACCTTGAGCGGGCTTTGCAGATGTCGGCCAAAACCATCAAAGCCGAGCCTAAAAATGCCACTTATCTAGACACTTACGCTTGGGTATTGTACAAACTCGAGCGTTATCAGGAAGCAAAAAAATATATGGACAAAGTCTTCAAATACGACAAAAATCCACAAGGTGTCAATTATGAGCATTTAGGTGATATCCTGTTTAAAATGGGTGATACCAAAAACGCCGTAAAGAACTGGAAAAAAGCCAAGAAAGCCGGCGGTGAGGTTTCTGAGTTTCTTGAGAGAAAAATAAAAGACGAACAACTCTATGAATAGAAAATTCTTCGGTTTTCTGATATTTAGTGTTTTATCGCTTGCTTTGCTGACAAGCAGTTGCAAATCATCAAAGTCGATTGCTAAGAAGAGTTTGCGTGAATTCACAGCCAAACGCCTGATTGAAGAAGTTGAGAACAACAGCTTCGACTACGAGAGTTTTCATGCCAAGATGTCGGCCAAAATAGATGCCAACGGCAAGAACGTCAACGTAAAAGGTCAGTTGAGAATGAAAAAAGACAGCATAGTCTGGATGAGCGCCTCGCTACCGCTCGGCGTTGAGGTGGTACGCATTATGGTGACACCCGACTCAGTGTTTTTCCTAAACAGAAATGAAAAAACCTATCTCACTGAAAGCATTAGCAGCTTCAGCGACATCTCACCCATGATCAACTCAATCGGCTTCATTCAATCGGTATTGGTAGGCAATGACATCAATTTACGTAACACCGACGATTATAATGTAGTCATCGACGACAATCAATATAATTTATTGATTTCAAAAGATTTAAAAAAAGCTATCAAACACAGCGAAGAAGGTTGGAGAGTGATGATGAAAGATATCTGGATTGATCCCGATCATTTCAAAATCACCAAATACTACATCAAGGAATACAATAACGACCGCCGAAAAATTGAGCTCCAATACTCCGATTTTGAATTGGTCGGCGACAAGTATATTCCCACCAAAATCAACATCACAGTGCGCGGCGACGTTTCGTTGAAAGCTACAATCAATTATTCAAACATAGTTGTAAACGAAGATGTAAATTTCAACTTTAACGTACCTAAAAAATACGAAAGACTCTACAAATGATAAATAAGGTCAGATATTTTCTGTTTGCTTTGCTGATATTATTTGTCGGTTTAGTAGGCCACGCACAAAACGCGCGCGAGCTAGAGCAACGTGTCGGCAAGCTGCAGGAGGATATCAAAACCTCTCAAAAACTGCTCAAAAAAACATCACAAAACAAAGAAACCACACTCAAAGAAGTTGAGCTTCTGCAAGCGCAGATTAAACAACGCGACGACCTTATAGCCACATATAACAAGCAGTTGGACAACCTCAACAAATCAACCAAAGCCTACAAATCTGATATCAACAAGCTGCAAAATGATTTGGAGAAAAGCCGTCAGGAATATGCCGAACTGCTGACTATCAGTTATCGCAATAGAAACAATATCAACAACTTGCTTTTTATCTTTTCGTCTGAGGATTTCAATCAGGCAATTCGTAGAATGCGTTATATCCAGCAGTTTCAGGATCTGTTGAAGCATAAAATGACTGAAATTGACGATACAAAATCAGATATCAAGAAGCGTATTGACCAAAATGATGCCGACAAAAAACGTATTGAAGCTTTAAAAGCCGATCAAAACAAAGAGCGCGAAGCCTTGAACAAAGACAAAAAGTCGCTCAACGATAAGGTGGCTAAACTCAAAAAGCAAGAAAAAAACATTAAAAACGAGATAGCTCAGAAGGAAAAAGAAACCAAATCTCTGCAGTCGAAAATCAAGAAACTCATCGAGGAAGAAGTGTCAAAACGCAAAGCCAATGCCACTGTCGACACCAAGCTGTCGGCCACTTTCGAGAGCAACAAAGGCCGATTGCCATGGCCGGTCGAAAAAGGTGTGGTGACAAAAAAATACGGCAACAATCCTCACCCCACTCAGTCGAAAGTTGTTGTTTTCAACAACGGCATCGACATCAGCACCGAGCAGGGTTCAACGGCGCTATGTGTGTTCGACGGTCAGGTTTCAACTGTGTTCAACACAGGCTTGACCAACGTTGTAATGGTGCGTCACGGTTTGTATTTTACCCTTTACGCCAACCTCGACAAGGTCTTTGTCAAGTCGGGCGACAAAGTAAAGACAGGGCAGAAGTTGGGGTTGATTCACACCGGAGCAACCGATAACGTGACAACTTTGCATTTCGAGGTTTGGAATGATAAGAATAATACTAATCCAGAGAAATGGCTGAAATAGTTGAAAGTTAAAAGTTAAAAGTTGACAGTTATAAATTATTGATGTTTTAAAGACGGAAAACTATGCGAAAGCATCACGAATGTGAGACCTTGAGGGCTCACCCCTGAAGTGAGGCTTCGCATAGTTTGAAGTCAAACTGTATTTTAAAAAGAAGTTATGAAAAAGAAAAAATATATAATTAAATTATTATTGATAATCAGTGCGTTATCAATAATATTTGTATCGTGTTCGAGGGCATACGAGCCGAGTAATTATCAGAAAAACGGTAAGGATTGCGGGAGTTGTTCACGGTTTTAATAGTCGCTAGTCGTTAGTCGCTAGTTTTTAGTCTTTAGTTTAGTACAATCGAACACTTCTACATAAGACTAAAAACTAAAGACTAGCAACTAAAAAAGTCAGCTGGTAAGCTGACTTTTTTCTGTCGGGATGACAAGATTCGAACTTGCGGCCTCTTCGTCCCGAACGAAGCGCGCTACCGGGCTGCGCTACATCCCGAACCCGTTTTTTTCGGACTGCAAAAATACAACTTTTTTTAATATCAAAAACTATTTTTTAAAATTTAGTTTGATTTAACATCTTTTATGTAATCCGAAAAGCATTTGAAAAAGTCGTGATCTAGGATATTGCTTATTCTTAGAAGCATGTCGGTATAAATCCAGTTGCGGTTTAGTATTTTATAGGCGTTTTGGCGTGAGCATTCGAGTTGTTTGGCGAGCCAAGTTATAGTGCGGCCCTGGTTGCGGAGTTCTTCCTTTATAAGATGTCCTATGTGAGGTTCGTTTGTCATGCCATTTGCCTTGGTTGAGCCTTAGCTGGAGCAAACAAAAAGGGCGGAACCATTTTGTTGCTTACTCATCGTGTAGGCATCGGCAAACGCCTTCGTAGAAATAAGCAAAACAATTCACGCCCAAGGACGCGAACTTATTGCTGTCTTATTCTTTCTACTGAAATTTTGCCGATTTTACACGATAAAGAATAAGAGCTTAAGCTCGAATATTTTTAACTTTATTTTTGTTTTACAAAAATATTGAAAAAATAAACATAAAAGCAATAAAGCATAAAAAAAATAAAGGAAGATCTGACATGAACCCCGAAAGTTGGACAAAAAACTTTCGGGGTTTTTATATGTCAAAAGAAAAAAGAAATAAACATGGTTATGCAGAAGTGCTAAAATATATGCACTTAATTAAATCAGGCAGGTCATTTGACTCCATACATC
>JAFZXP010000003.1 GCA_017616735.1 Bacteroidales bacterium | reverse complement strand
TTGTTGTAAACTTCTTCGATTGATTCGAGCACTTCGCGAACTGCCTGCAAATACTCTTTTTCGCCTGGATGTTTCTTTTCCAGGTTTTCCATGATAGTTTGTACTTTCATTACTTTTGTATTTAAAGTTTGTTAATACGTAATTGAATTTTCCTTTAAAATTTTCTGCAAAATTATAACTTTATTTTATAATTAACAATTATTTTCAAAAATAATTTTATTCTTTAACAATTATTTCGCAACAGATTCATTGCCAACATATTCGCCATTATCCCAAAGCAGTATTTCCACCACTTCGCCGTCCATGTTGTAATGTATTTCTTCGCCATGTTTCAAATTGTCTTTGTAATGAATCAATGTGTTTTGATAAAATCCGCCTTCGCTATAACCCTTTTGCTCACCGGTTCCCCTATTGTAGACCGCGCTGCTGCCGATGCTGCCGTCGGGATAATACATAATCCAGCTGCCATGCATCATACCATCGAGATACTCACCTTCGACAAAAGGTTTGCCGTTGTCATACCATTGATAGAACAAACCGTTTAAAACGCCGTTTTCATAAATTGTTTTTCTGACCAATGTTCCGAAAACATTGTACTCCTCCACCACTCCATCATATTGATTGGCTTTGTAGCAAGCCTTTTCCTCCACATTACCGTTTTCGTACCATCTGGTTGCCTCGCCATCCAACACATTCTGTTTGTAGGCAGTTTCCATAGAAGGATTGCCGTTGGAATAATACCATTTGCAACGCCCGTCCAGTTTACCGTCTTTGTATGAAAGCTCTGATTTAAGTGTCCCGTCAGGATAATACGATTTCACAACATTGTCTTTCTCTTCGCAAGCTTGCAAAAAGACGACGCTTAGCACCAATGCGGATAACAAAAACTTAATTTTCATTACCGGTATTCAATATAACTCTATTGTATCCTTTAAACTGATAAATATTCCAGAATGTGTTCTCGTATCCCGAATAGTCTTTTCCCCTTTGGAAACGGAAATGGGTCTGAAGCAAAGGTATATCGTAATATGGCAGATAATCCAACATTTCATGGCCATAGAGCCGGAGCGCATTCAGAAAATACCAGCCGATGTCAAATCCCGAATAAGCATAGTCGCCAGGCTCCGTTTCATATCTGTTTCTAAACTTACAAATAAAACTTTGCACTCTAATATCATGATAATCAAGATATCTTTCATCAAAATAAATGGCATGCATCTTCATCAGATTCTCATTGAACAGCCCTTCAAATTTGCTCCATTCCGGCAGCAAAATCACTGTTATCGGGTAGTTTTCAATAAGCTTGGTGACTTTATTAACAATCTCATTGGCGAACACCTTATCATTGCCATAAACAATTATCAAGTTGTTGCGAAGTGTTGACGCATATTCCATTATGACATTCAGGCTGTCGCGTTTGTAATTGACACTGACTACATTGTTGACAAAAGCAGTACTGTCGTCAAGGCACCTGCTAAGTGAATCCAGAGCGAGGACAACCTTATCAGTATGATACTCCGATTCTTCGAAATCTATTTTCAAATATTTCCATCTCTTATGATGCTTCTTGATAACGTCAACAATATGACGATTGTCAATATATGAGCAACTGTCAATATTGCGTTCAGATATTTCCTTTATCTTGGCAATCATAGCTGTATCACTGTATCTGTCCTGACGGATGATAAACACATTGTTATCATGAAACTGTTTACGGATCAGAGTGTCCAAAAGGGCAAGCTGCGATGTCATTGACGGCTTCACCTTGATTATACTCTCATTATCATCAAGTATTTCAGAATGTTGCGTGATAGGATTAACAATAGGGATGCATTTTTCGGACGCGTATTGTTTCACCACATTGAAAGGCTTCAGGTAGAAAGGCCCGACTATCATGTCGGCTGTCGAAAGCCACGGATCAAGAATAGCCGAATCGGCTTTGCTTACAGTGTTGTCGACATCGTAAACCTTCAGCTCCAGCTTCATGTTACGGCTGGATGTCACCGAATCGGCCGCTATCATGAAACCCTCATAAAAATGCAGAAACGAGAACGGTTTCGAAAGCAACATCTTGTTAGACGGCTCTGCATTCCAAAATTCCTGATCAACCTGCTCAAGGTAGAGCGGCACCATCAAGGCGACGCGACAAGTGTCCTGAGCCCTGACTTCCGAAGAAGCCAGGACTATCAGGCAAATCGCAATATTTAAAAGTTTTTTCAACATTATTTATCTTTATGCGGGAGCGGCACAAAGCCGTTACCCATAACCTCCGCACTCTCAATCACGTTGACGAAAGCGTTAGGGTCGATGTCGCGCAAGCTCATTTTGAGCTTAATCAAATCGGTACGGTCGAGGTTGGTGTAAATCATCTTACGTTCCTGACCTTTAAACAAGCCTGTGCCGACAAAGCATGTACCACCTCTATCCAAGTCGTTGATAATGTATGTTCTAACATCTTCAATCTTATCAGTGATGATAAATGCCGTCTTGTAGCTCTTGACACCGTCGACGATGAGGTCGATGATCTTGCTTTCAATCACAATCAGGAGGATTGAGTAGATTGGCAGACGAATTTCGCCCAGCAAGAGTGATGTCAATGTGATGCACGAGTCGACTATCATTACTAACGTACCAAGTGAAATCTTAGTATATTTGTGCAAAATCATTGAGATGATGTCGCTGCCGCCTGATGTAGCGCCCGATTTGAACACAAAACCGATTGCAAGACCGTAAATACCGCCCGAAACGAGGGTGTTCAGGAAGTAGTCAGGTTTGAAATAGGTGTCAGTGCCAAGGATCTCGAGCATCGACTTGTCAATCACATCACCTTCGGCGAACACGTGTTTATACTCAAATATGACAGGATCATAGCCCCATGTCGACTCGAGTACAAATGTGCATACGAAAATAAGTATTGTCGAAAGAATCGTCTTGAATCCGAATTTAGGTCCGAGAATCCATGTTCCGATGAGGAGCAGCGGAATATCCATGCAGATGGCGTACAATGACACTTTCCAAGGATACAACGCGTTGAGCACGTTGGAAAGACCGTAGGTGCCGCCAGGTGCGAGGTGGTATGGGTTAACAAACATCACGTCGCCCACGGCGAACAGCACGCTTCCCAAAATCAGGAAGGCGTAGGAGATTATTTCCTGTTTCCAATTAATCTGTTTAGTCATATTCTAGTAATTTATAATTTTCATTCTGTTCGTCATTTCGAGCTTGTCGAGACCTGAGCTTGTGAAAGCATTCACCTTGGTGAATATAAATCCTTTTTTTCGGATATCATCGGAAAACGAAGATTTCTCCACTCCCTCCGGTCGGTCGAAATGACGGGAGGAGCTACTCCCACTCGATTGTCGCTGGCGGTTTCGACGAGATGTCATAGCATACTCTGTTCACGCCTTTGACTTTGTTAATAATGTCGTTTGAAACTTTCGCCATGAAATCATACGGCAGATGCACCCAGTCGGCTGTCATACCGTCGGTTGAGATGACGGCACGGAGGGCGATTGTGTATTCGTAGCTGCGCTCATCCCCCATCACGCCAACACTCTTCACCGGCAACAACATTGTTCCGGCTTGCCAAATGCTGTCGTAAAGATTGTCAGCCATCTCGTTTGGATAAGATGCACTAGGAAGTTCGCATTTCCATTCTCTAAGGCCACGAATGAAGATGTCGTCGGCATCGCGCAGGATGCGGAGTTTCTCTTCGGTCACCTCGCCAAGGATACGGATTCCAAGGCTCGGCCCAGGGAATGGATGACGACCAACAAGCTCACGCTTGATGCCCAAAGCACGGCCGACACGACGAACCTCATCTTTGAACAATGTACGCAGAGGTTCCACAATCTTGAGATTCATCTTTTCAGGTAAACCGCCAACATTGTGATGCGACTTAATCTTGCAGCTCGGTCCGTTGACGCTAACGCTCTCGATAACATCAGGATAGATAGTGCCTTGAGCAAGCCATTTTGCACCTTCAATCTTCTTTGCCTCAGCCTCGAACACGTCGATAAATGTCGAGCCGATAGCCTTACGTTTAGCCTCAGGGTCGGTTACTCCCGCAAGTTTATCCAGGAATAATTTGCCTGCATGTACACCTATCACATTGAGGCCCAAGTCTTTATAAGAATCGAGAACGTCTTCAAACTCGTTTTTGCGAAGAAGTCCGTTATCGACGAAAATACATGTCAGATTTTTACCAATAGCCTTGTTGAGCAAAACTGCAGCCACAGTGCTGTCCACACCGCCTGAAAGTCCCAGGATAACCTTGTCGTTTCCGAGTTTGGCGCGCATCGCCTCCACAGTGGTGTCGATAAACGAATCAGGAGTCCAGTTGCCGTGGCAGCCACAGATGTTCATCGCGAAATTTTCAAGCATCTTCGGGCCTTCCTTACTGTGGAACACCTCCGGATGGAACTGCACCGCCCAAGTGTCCTCGCCGTCGATTTTGTATGCGGCATTCTCCACATCGTCGGTCTTGGCGATAACGTGAGCGTTTTTAGGCAGACGAGCGATAGTGTCACCGTGCGACATCCAAACTTGAGATGTTTTGGAAACACCTTTGAAAAGGATGTTATCCTCCTCAACGACTGTCAGCATAGCGCGACCATATTCACGAGCAAGTGAAGAGTTCACCTCACCTCCGAAATGATGAGCCATAAACTGCGCTCCGTAGCAAATTCCAAGTAATGGCAGCTTGCCTTTTATGTTCGACAAATCAGCAAAAGGTGCCTTCTCATCACGCACCGACGATGGACTTCCGCTAAGGATTACGCCTTTGATATCGTCAGTAATTGCCGGGATTTTATTGTATGGATGGATTTCACAATAAACGTTGAGCTCGCGCAAACGTCGGCCGATAAGCTGAGTTACCTGCGAACCGAAATCTAAAATCAGAATTGTTTCCTGCATATTGGTAAAATTTCGGTGCAAAATTACAAAATTATGACGAAGTTTTCACGTTATTTATAAAAAAAATCGTTATCTTTGCATCGGTTAAATTTAGCCATTAGACGTTAGCCATTAGCCATTAGCTAGTAGCTGACAAGTAATGGCTAGTAGCTAAAAATACTATGGCAAAAAAAATTAAAAAAACAGCAAGCAAACCCAAGAAAAAAAGGAGTTCGGGCAAAAGAAAATCCAACAGCCTGATCAATCGCGTTATCGTTATCATATTTGTATTGATTTTGGCTTTCTTCCTTGTGTTCAGTTTATACAAGCATGTGGGAAATAGAGTTGTCGAAAAACAAGTAACGCAGACAGAGATTAAATCAGATGCTAAAACTGAAGCTAAAACTGAGGCTAAAACCAAGGCAAAAGCCAGTGAGCCAACAGCTAAAGAAGAGAAGAAAATCCAGCAGAAAAAAAGCGAGACCGCTGCTGTGCAAAAGAGCATTCAGGGCACTTGGCAAAGCACTACCGGAGGTGCTTTTCTCACCATGGACAAAAATGGTTACCGCCTCGACTTCATGGGCGTTGACGGTGACGCGCCTATAATCGGCACTTACACTGTTGACGGCGACATCATTACATTTATAAACAAAGAAGACCCTTGCAAAAATGTCAAAGGTCTTTATGAGGTGAAGTTCAATAAGAACGAGATTGGATTCAAACTCAAGAGCGACGACTGCACCAAGCGCAAAGCCACCCTGCCTACCGAGTGGGAATGGCTCAATACCGAGGAATAACTACTCCTCAAACCACTGCTTCTTCTTGAAAAACGTGGTGTATACAAACATAACAACTGAAATGAACACGAGTCCGAGTCGTGAGATTTTGTAGTCGCCTGCAAGGTCGTAAACAATAAAATCGCGAACGACAAAGCATACAATTCCCAACATAACGAAGAGAAATACAACATTCAATTTGTTAATGACCGCACGTCTGCGTTCCATGTCATAAATCCTTTTTGCTATTGCAGGCATGCCGAAATACAACACCACATAAACAGTGATCAATGTCAATTCAATAATTCTTTCGATATCCATAATTACATTCTTTTATTTTTCTTAAGTGCTTCATTTATAATCCATTGGATCTGCCCGTTGATGGAACGGAACTCATCCGCCGCCCATTTCTCAACGGCATCCATCGTCTTCGCGTCGAGACGCAAAACGAAATTCTTGGTATTTTCCTTATCCTTAGACATTATCACCCAACCTTCCTGACATGATTTTATCTTCAGAAATAAACTGGTCGTAAACAAAGAGTATCAGCGTCACCACTGCCATTGTGATGATTCCGGAAAGTCCAGACACACCGTTGATAAGGTCACTTCCACCACTGATGAAAAGCATGGTGGCACCAGCCAAAGCGTTGATTGTGCCGTGGAAAATGGCGGCCGGATAAACCGACTTCGCTTTCAAAACAAAGTAAAGTTCAATTGGAGTCATCATAAGGCACATCAAAACCATCATGAAGACGCCAGCTGTGCGGTGAACGAAGTAGTTGTGACCCATAAGGATAATCGGGAAATGCCAGAATCCCCAGACGATTCCGATGAAGAGGCACGCCACCCAAAAGTTCTTGCCTTTCAATGAACTGACGAGATAATTACGCCAACCGTACTCCTCTCCGAACGCCGCAACAGCGTTGATAGTAATGCCTGCAAGCAGTCCGGAAACCAATGTTGTAATAATCATAGTTTTAGGATTCTGCATAGCCATGATTTTTGCCTGATCTTCTGGAGAAAGGTTTTCCATCCCAGGGATAGCCGGCATGTGGAAACCAAGCGTGCAACCATCGAACAGCGAGTTGACTATGATGCTAACTGCGACAATCACTACAGGCAGAAGCCAAGCGATAAACCACGAGCCTTTGATTTTGAATTTCAGCAAGCCAGTGCTGCCGAGTTTCTCTTTGTTAATTATCTGAATCACTATCGCGCAAATCAGCGGAAAGAACATATAAATCGTCGCGCAAAGCAAACTATACCCACCCATTCCGAACCACATAAAGGCGGCGAAAACCCAGCTTGCAAGGCAAACTATTATTGAAAATTTTATAGCTTTTTTCATAACTAAAATAACATTGGAATTAATGTAATAGGAATCATTAAAACTAAGACAAATACCACTACCACCACTATGCTTCTCTTTTGCGAAAGCTTAGGTAAATCTATCATTCTCGACTCATCGACAAGCTTCAGCGTTGAGTTCATATTATCATAAAGCTGTTGTGTTTGTTCGGCATTTTTAAAGTTGATGTAAAACAAATCGTTGGTTGTCTTAATTTCAACAAACGGGCCTTTATTGTGATCTTCAACATACAAAATGCAGCGTCTTATGTCTTTTATTCTATAAAAGCCCTTCCAAGTCTTCAAACCACCGTAGCCATTGATTCTCATGCCAACACCAGGCATTTTATAAACCAATCTTATCGATTTTATCGCATCGTTCGGAATAAATGCCGGATACATGAAATCATCGATGAGAATACCGTCGCTGAAGACCTGTATTTTTGCCATTTTGCCTTCCAAAATCAGCAATATGGCAGTGATAACGAATGTCCAAACCAGTGTAAACAATGTA
>JAFZXP010000026.1 GCA_017616735.1 Bacteroidales bacterium | reverse complement strand
CATCAGATTCGTCATCATCGCGGTCAGATTGTCACCGCTGAGCGTTTCCGTAACTTTCTGAAAGGCAGCGAGATGATTGCTCGCGAGAAACAGCACGTGCAGGATCCTTATTCGTTCCGTTGCATCCCGCAGGTTCACGGTGCTTCGAAAGACGCCATCAACTACGTGTCGCAGATTCTCGGTGAGGAAATCAACGCCGTCACCGACAACCCGACAGTGTTCCCTGATGAGGACATGGTCATATCGGCTGGTAACTTCCACGGTCAACCTCTGGCATTGAGCCTCGACTTCTTGGCCATTGCAATGGCTGAGCTCGGCAACATCTCAGAGCGCCGTACATATCAACTCATCGCCGGAAAACGCGGTCTGCCGTCGTTCCTCGTCGCAGAGCCAGGTTTGAACTCAGGCTTCATGATTCCTCAATATGCAGCAGCCGCTATCGTCAGCCAGAACAAGCAGCTCTGCACACCGGCATCAGTCGATAGCATCGAGTCGTCGCAGGGTCAGGAAGACCACGTGAGTATGGGTGCCAACGCAGCAACTAAGGCTTTGCGCGTCGCCAACAACCTCGAGCGTATCCTCGCCATCGAGCTCTTCAACGCAGCACAGGCCCTCGACTTCCGCAAACCTATCAAATCATCAGCATTCATTGAGAATTTCGTCGCCGAATACCGCAAGAAAGTTGAGTTCGTGAAAGTCGACAAGGTGATGTACACCGAAATCGCCAAGTCAGTGAAATTCCTGCAAGATTACGACCTGGGCGAGAAGATTTTTGAGAAATAAAAACGCAAACAGATATGGAAGAATTCACAGACAATCAGCAGTTTAACGATTTCGAAAATCCCGAGCCGAAACGCCCGTTCGGGCTGTCGTTCCTTTGCGTGCTGTCGTTTATCAACGCGGTGTTGGAGTGTTTAGGCAACCTGGTAAAATTCTTCGCATACGACATGTTCAAAACCATGTCAACCGATGAAGACTACTTCGATGTAATCGAGAAACTCGGTATGGACGAAGATGATGTCGCCATGGGTTTTGATTTGATTCTGTCGGCAAGTAGAACTTACTACCTGCTGATGGCGTTGCTGTTTGTCGGGTCGTTCATAGGCGTCTACAAGATGTGGCATCTGCAAAAACGCGGATTTCATTTCTATGCCATTGCCCAGATACTGATTCTTATCGCGACGGCATCAATGGCAAATGCCTTGTTCGCCACTTCGGATGCGGTGTTGACTGCCTTGTTCATATTGGCTTACTTCCTGTTGGCAAAAAAATACATGACGGATGCCGAATAGTCGGGACACGGAGCAGAAACAGAGTATTTTCGTGCAGCGTAAGCATGTTACGCTGGGCATGAAGCTGGTGTGCACTTTCGCAATCACCTACTACATCTTGTTTTTCGCTTTCATGACCTACGTTGTATTAACATACAACACGGTATTCGACAAAACATATTTCACCGGCGAGCTGAATGCACTGGTCGTGGAACACCATTACACGCTTTTCATAGTGCAGTGGATTACTCTCGCCGTGATAGTGACGAGTCTTTTCCTCGTCTTTTTCAAGCAAAGATGGGGAAAATTTCTCTTCATGATTTTTACAATCATCCTTATTGGTATTCAAATCCAAACCACTAATCCTCCGGCGTGGATGTCGTATATACTCGAGGCGTCGATGGTGCTGATTATAGCTCCGTTGAGGGTGTTGGCCAAGTTTACCGATAAGATTCAAACTGAAACACAAAAAATTAACCCTTTTAAAGAAGAAAAATGAATCACATCACATTGTCGGGCGAGTTGGGCAGCGGCAAGAGCACGGTTGCCAATTATTTGATAAGCAAAATGCCTTTCAGAATCGTTTCAGCTGGCTTGCTGTTCCGTCAGTTGGCTGCCGAACACGGCATGTCGGCCAAGGAATTCAACGAGTTTATCGAGAACGACCCCAAGTACGACCATTATGTTGACGACACCATGGCAGCCCTTGGCAAGACTGATGACAAAATCATTTTCGACTCACGCATGGCATGGCATTTTGTGCCGTCTTCCTTTAAGATTTATCTGTATGTTGATGTAGATACAGCTACTGAGCGCATTTTCAACGATGTAGGCCGTGTCAGCGAATCGTATGCCGACAAGGCTACCGCGCGTCAGCAAATCATCGACCGCCGCAAAAGCGAACTGCTCCGCTATCAGAATTTCTATCATTGCGACCTGGACGACTTAAACAATTACGATTTGATAGTCGACACCAGTCATGCCACTAAAGATGAGGTTAACGAATTGGTTTACAATTGTTTCAAGGCTTTTGAAGAGGGTAGGGACTACGGCAGGGCCTGGCTGTCGCCAAAATCATTAATTATTAATAAAGGTGACGACAATGACGCCGACCAAGCAGTCGAAATTGAGAAAAATAATGACAATCAATTTGTTGTAAAAAAGGGTTTTGCCAAGGTAAAAAAGGCTCTTTCGGAAGGCAAAAATCTTATCAGAATCGACTCGATAAAAATGTCAAAAAGTTGATAACTTGTTGATAAAAAAAGTTTGAATTTTACACCATCGGCTCCATACTTTTGTATATATTTGCAATGTCACTAAACGGGCATTAACTTAATTATATACATTTGATTTTTAATATTTTATGGAGTTCAACCAGACCTTTATCGTAAAGAGGAACGGCAAGCGCGAGCCGTTTTCAGTAGAGAAGATTAAAAACGCTATCCAGAAGGCATTTTTGTCGGTCGGAAGCTTCGCGTCGGACGAAGTTTTAACCAACATCTTGAGCCGCGTCAGTATCCACGACGGAATCACTGTCGAAGAGATCCAAAACCAGGTGGAAAACGGCTTGATGGCCGAACGTTACTATAACGTCGCCAAGGCGTACATCCTGTACCGTCAGCGTCACTATGAGGATCGTGAGGTGAAAGACAAACTTGACTTCCTCATCAACTATTGCAATGCTTCAAATGCGGCTACAGGCAGTAAGTATGACGCCAACGCCAATGTTGAGAAGAAAAACATCGCCACACTCATCGGAGAGTTGCCGAAGTCAAACTTCATCCGCCTCAACCGCCGTATGCTTTGCGACAAAATCAAAGACATGTACGGCAAGGAAGTGGCCGACAAATACATCAGCCTGCTCAACCATCACTTTATTTACAAGAATGATGAAACCAGCATAGCCAACTATTGTGCAAGTATCACAATGTATCCTTGGCTGTTGGAAGGCACCAAGTCGATAGGCGGCAATGCCACACGTCCGACCAACCTCAAGTCGTTCTGCGGCGGCTTCATCAACATGGTGTTCATGGTGTCAAGCATGCTGAGCGGCGCATGCGCAACCCCTGAATTCCTCATGTATCTCAACTATTTCATTGGTCTGGAATACGGTAACGACTACTACACTCGCGCTGACGAAGTGGTCGAAATTTCAAAACGCAGACGCACTCTCGATAAGGTCATTACCGACTGCTTCGAGCAGATCGTTTACTCCATAAACCAACCGACAGGTGCACGTAACTACCAGTCGGTATTCTGGAATATATCATATTACGATAAATATTATTTCGAGAGCCTGTTCGGCAACTTCTACTTCCCGGACGGAAGCAAACCTGATTGGAACTCTCTCAACTGGTTGCAGAAACGCTTCATGAAATGGTTCAACGCCGAACGTCTGAAGACCGTTTTGACATTCCCTGTCGAGACAATGGCTCTGTTGGCCGAGAACGGCGACATCAAAGATAAGGAATACGGCGATTTCACAGCTGAAATGTATTCCGAAGGCCATTCGTTCTTCACATACGTCAGCGATAGCCCTGATTCGCTCAGCTCATGCTGCCGTCTGCGTAACGAGATTCAAGACAACGAGTTCAGCTACACCTTGGGTGCAGGTGGCGTGTCAACAGGATCAAAGAGCGTGCTCACAATCAACATCAACCGCTGCATTCAGTACGAAGTGCAGAATGGCCTGGAGCCACTCAGCTTCGTGGAAGAGGTTATCGACCTGATGCATAAGGTTCAAATGGCATACGACTCCAACTTGCGTTACCTCCTCAACAAAGGTATGCTTCCGTTGTTCGACGCCGGCTACATCGCCATCGACCGCCAGTATCTGACCATTGGTGTTAACGGCATTGTCGAGGCTGCCGAGTTCAAGGGCATCGAGATTAGCGACAATCCTCAGTATCAGCACTTCGTTGAAGAGATTCTCAGCTTGGTTGAGAAATACAACAAACAGTACAGACAGCCGGGCTTGATGTTCAACTGCGAAATGATTCCGGCCGAGAACGTGGGTGTAAAACACGCCAAATGGGATAAGGAAGACGGTTACTTCGTACCACGCGACTGCTACAACAGCTACTTCTACATCGTTGAGAATCCTAACACCAACGTTTTGGATAAGTTCAAACTGCACGGCGAGCGTTACATCAAACATCTCACAGGAGGTTCGGCGCTTCACTGCAACCTTGAGGAGCATCTCAGCAAGGAACAGTACCGCAACCTTTTGAAGGTGGCATCGCGCGAAGGCTGCAACTACTTCACATTCAACATTCCAAATACAGTGTGCAACGACTGCGGACATATCGACAAGCGTTATCTTAAGAAATGCCCGAAGTGCGGCAGCGAAAACCTCGACTACCTTACACGTGTCATCGGTTACATGAAACGTATCAGCAACTTCTCACAGGCACGTCAGGTGGAAGCAGGAAAACGTTTCTACGGCAATCTTGAGGAAAACAAGAAATGCTAAAGTATTATAACTACGATATAGTATTCCAAGAGGTCCCTGATGAGACCTCTTTGGCTATTAATTTGACCAACTGTCCTAACCATTGCAACGGATGCCATAGCCCGCATCTTTGGGAAGATACCGGCGCCGAGTTGACCGAGCAGGAGCTGGACAGGCTCGCTGAAATCTACAAAGGCGACATCACCTGCATTTGCATCATGGGCGGTGACGCGGCCAAACACGAAGTGGAGAATCTGGCACGGCACATCAAACACGACTTGCGTCTGAAAATGGCTTGGTACTCGGGCCGTTACGACAAGCCGTCCAACATCGAAGACTTCGACTATATTAAGTTTGGCCCGTACATCCCCGAGAAGGGAGGCCTGAAGTCGCCCGATACCAACCAAAGGTTCTACAAGGTGGTCGATGGTGAGCTGATCGACAAAACCGAGCGCTTTCAAAGAAAACATTAAGCAAAAACACCACGTTGAACGATGACTAGAAAGCAATTATTCAACATTATTGAGAAGGATACTCAGCATTCTGTCTGGAGCATGATTTACGACTATTTCATGTTCCTGATGATTGTTATCAGCATAATTCCGCTGACATTCTCCATGAACACCCCATTGTTTGTTTGGTTTGACAGGGTGTCTGTAACGGTGTTTATATTCGACTATATTTTCCGATGGATTACAGCCGACTTCCGTAGTCCCGAAAAGAAGCCTCTGAAGGCGTTTGTTTCATACCCGATAACTTTTCTGGCCATAATCGATTTGCTGTCGATTTTGCCATCGGTTGGCATATTCAACAAAGCTCTCAAGGTGTTGCGTGTTATCAGATTGCTCAAGCTGTTGCGAATTTTCAGATTCTTGCGGTATTCAAGGCATATCGACACCTTGGCGAATGTGTTGAAGAAGGAGAAATTGGTGCTGTTGACTGTGCTGGGCATAGCGCTGTTTTACATTTTCGTGACTGCTTTGATAATGTTCAATGTGGAAATGAACCACGCAAATGCTGACGGAGAATTTGTTTTCAGAACTTTCTTCGATGCTTTGTATTGGGCAACCACAACCTTGACAACAGTGGGCTATGGCGATATCTCGCCCGTTTCCGAACTTGGCCGAGTCATCAGTATGCTTTCGTCACTCTTTGGCGTGGCAATCATCGCCCTCCCTTCAGGCGTTATTACCGCCAGCTACCTTGAGGAACTTAAAAAAGGAAAATAGCTAATGGCTAACGGCTAATGGCTCTTCAGGACAACCATCAGCGAATCGACACCAACCTTATACTGTTCCATGTTTTCTTTCTTCACAGGCTCCGCGCTCGGTGACTTAAACTTCAACGGGTCGATATAGGTGCCGTTTTTCTGCAGACGGAAGTCGAGGTGAGGCCCTGTGGATGCTCCTGTGCTTCCGACATAACCTATCGTTTGTCCTTGTTTCACCTTGCAGCCCTGCGATATGCCTTTTGCAAAGCCTTTTAAATGCATGTAAGTCGTAGTATAAGTACTATTGTGCTTGATTTTCACGTAATTGCCGCCGCCTTTGTTGTCCCAGCCCTTTGCAATCACGGTGCCGTCACCAATTGACTGCACTGGAGTTCCGACAGGCGCTGCGTAGTCAACCCCGTGGTGAGGGCGCACTACATGATAAACCGGATGCATCCTGCCGTTGGAGAATTTCGAGCTGATGCGACGATAGTTCAACGGCGCCTTTAGAAATGCCTTGCGCATATTGTCGCCGTTTTCGTCGAAATATTCCTTGCGACCGTCCTGCACGTAGCTGAAGGCATATTTGCTGTCGCCTCCGCTTTTGAAATATGCGGCCAAGACATTGCCGATGCCAAACGGCACAGTGTCGCCTGAGATAAATCTTTTCTCAAAAATGACTTTGCACGAATCTCCCGGCTGAATGCCGAAAAAGTCGATAGTCCATGCGTAGATGTCAGACAATTCAAGGATTAGACTTGCATCGCAACCTGCATCTGCCATGGCGTTCCACAGGCTCGATTTTATCTCTACGCCCACATGCTCAACCATGGTGATGACTTCTTTTTCGCCTCTCCATGCCTTGAGCGAATCGGTCAACTGAAAAACGGCGTAATTTGTCCTGTCGATTTCATAAATCCAGTATTTGGCGGCCGGCACACTGTCGCGTGTTGTCAAAAACACATATTTATTTCCGACTTTGATTTTTCTGATGTCAAACACATCGCGATGATTGCGGTCGATATGGTTGACTGTGTTGTAACTCACACCTTCTCTCTGCAGAATATTTGCCGGAAACTCGTTTTTCTGAACCTTGCCTTCCACAACATCCAACGAATCGATGCAGATTCCGTAAAGATAAACCGGCTCGTGCTTCTTTTTGGCTTCTTTCTTGCCGCCGCCTTCGCTATTTCCGCCGCCGCAGGCAACCAGCAACAACAATGCTAACAAAAATGGTGTGATTTTTTTCATAATGATTGATTGTTAAAATGTAGAGACGTGCCATGGCGCGTCTCTACTAAGGTCTAAGGTCTAACGTCTAAAGACTAACGACGTGCAACGTCGTAACCTGCTCTCACAGCCTTGATGTTAAGGTCGACCACATCCTGGCCTTTCTTGCCGAAGATATGTGCAATGGCCTCTTCCACCTTCTCGATAGAGATGCCGAGATAAGGCACTGTTGCACCCAAAAGCACCATGTTTGAACGAGCCTTGAGCTGTTTGGCTATCTCGCTGGCGTCGAATGAAACCACAAGTGGGAGTTTCTTCAACTCTGCATACACCTTCTCGATGTCAGGGTAGTTGCTGATGTTGATGAACGGGTCGGAGTTGGTAATCACCCAACCTTCCTTGCTGAGCCATGGCAGATAGCGCAATGCCTCCATCGGCTCGCTCGACAGGATAATGTCGGCTTTTCCTTCAGGAATGACATCGGCGAAGATTGGCTCGCTTGACAAGCGCAGGTGCGAAAACACCGAGCCGCCGCGCTGCGACATGCCGTGGATTTCCGATTGTTTCAGGTTCATGCCCATATTGAGGGCAGCGTCTGAGATGATTTTGGCAACTGATACAATGCCGTCACCACCAACACCACACAAAACGATATCTTTTTTCATATTGATTTCTTTTTTAACGGTTATTTCTTTATGTGTTTCTTTAATTCTACTATGCAGGTGCGGTGAGGGATGATAACCGAAACACCGTTATAATTCACCTCTTCCTCGATGATCTTCACGTTCTCTTCGTGATTCTTCGGCAACGGGATGATGTCGCGGATGTGCTCAGGCTCTACACCGAGACCTTCGCAGATGCGGCGGATCTTGTTGTGTGCCGAAGATGGCTGACCACCTGTCATAGCTGTGATGTCATTGTCAAGAATCATGACCACGACGTTGGCTTTCTCATTGACGCAATCCATAAGGCCAGTCAAACCGCTGTGACCGAATGTGCCGTCACCGATAACAGCCACGCTCGGGAAGATACCCACCTCGCTGGCTCCCTTGGCCATGGTGATTGAAGCACCCATGCACACTGTAGTGTTGATGGCTCCCATGTTGAAACCTAAAGTGTAGCAGCCGATATCGCCGAACACCTTGCCACCCTTATGGTTGGCCATAACTTCGTTCAAAGCGGTGTAGCTGTCGACGTGAGGGCAGCCCTGGCAGAGCGCTGGAGGACGGTTGGTCACGACTTCCGGCACGGCTAATGTTGCCTCAGCTTTCATTCCCAATGCTTTAGCCACCTTTTCGGCGTTGAGTTCTCCGTCGCGGCGGATTGTCTCGTCAAGACGACCTCTCACTTTCTTTCCCTTGCCGAGGAAACCTTTAATCTGCTCCTCAACGAATGGCTGTCCGTCTTCGAGAACGAGAATCTCGTCGCACTCGTCATAAAGACGGTTGATCATGTTGTATGGCAACGGATATTGAGTAATCTTCACCACCGGATATGGGCATTTTCCGCCTGGGAAGTTCTCCATCAGATAGTTGTATGCTATACCTGTTGTGATGATGCCTATTTTCTTGTCGGTGCCATCGATGAATTTGTTATATCCTGACTCCTCGGATGCTTTTGTGAATGCCGGCTGCTTGTCGATCAGATCTCTGTAAAGACGTTTGGCGTTGGCTGGAAGCAACACGAACGATTTTGCGTCGGCTGGCTCTGTGAGCTCGTTCTGCTTGCGGACAGGTTTCAGTTCGACACCTGCGCGGCTGTGTGCCAGACGTGTAGGAATACGGTAAAGCACCGGTGTGCCAAGCTGCTCGCTCAACTCATAACCATAATGTACCATGTCGTATGCCTCTTGCTGGTTCGAAGGCTCCAGCATCGGGATCATGGCCCAGTGACCGTAGAAACGGCTGTCTTGCTCATCCTGCGACGAGAACATGCTCGGATCGTCGGCAACAACTACCAAAACGCCCTTGGTTCCAATGATGGCGGCATTCATAAATGGGTCGCCGCACACATTCAGACCGACATGCTTCATACATGTCATGGCGCGTTTTCCTGCATAAGCCACACCTAAAGAAGCCTCAAGAGCTGTCTTTTCATTGGCGCACCAGTTGGCGATCACGCCTTGTTCCTTGGCCTGTTTAGAGTTGATGACATACTCCGTAATCTGTGTTGAAGGAGTGCCCGGATAACTGTTGATGGCACTGCCTCCGGCATCAATAAAGCCCTGTGCAATGGCCTCATCACCAAGTAATAAGATTTTCTTCATTTTTAATGTATTTAATATTGTTGATTCCTAAAATTATAATTCGGCAAATTTATGAATTTTTTTTCAAACGGCAATGCATCTGGCGAAGAATATTAAAAAAATAAAAATATGTTGCGTATTCAAAAAAGTTGTATCTTTGCAATTTGTATGAAAGTGAAAAGACTTATAACAAGTGATGATTTGGTAAGGTACCTTAACTGGAGCCCGATAACCAAGCCTTTTGCGGCTTTGGTGTTGAGAATCTTGGGATTCCGTAAGGTTGACCGTCTCTATACTCCTTCTGCCGATTTGCAGAACAGAGAGTTTACTCAAGACATGCTTCGTCATTACAATATCACAATCGATATTGATGAAAATGAGCTGAAAATGATACCGAAAGACGGTCCTTTCATGGTTGTTTGCAATCATCCGTTCGGCGCTATCGAGGGTATCATTCTCTATGATGTTATATCAAGAGTTCGTCCTGACTTCAAAATCATGGCGAATTTCATTCTTTCGTACATTCCGAATCTTAAAGAGGTCTTTTTCTCAGTTAATCCGTTTGAGAATAATAAATCGTTGGGCGGCGGAAGCACCGGTGGCATCAAGGCATCACTGCAGCAGTTGACAGACGGCCATGGCTTGGGCGTGTTCCCGGCAGGCGAGGTGGCCCGTTATCATGGTCACAGCTATCCTGAAGATATTGCATGGTCGCCTCAAATAGCCAAGATAATTCAGAGAACACAGGTGCCGGTTATACCGATATACTTTGATGGTAACAATTCGCGCAAGTTCTATTATCTGGCCAGGATTTATTCACTGCTAGGCACAGTCCGTCTGGTGAAGGAAATGCTCAACAAGCGCAACAGGAAGATTGTCATGAAGATGGGTAAGCCGATACTTCCGGCTGAGGTGGCCCAATATGAGACACCTGAAGCCTTGGCGGCATATCTCAGAAGCAGAAGCTATGCGTTGCAAGCCAATATTTACACCGAGTTGAAAAAATTCCGCTCGCGTGTGAACGACCCAATCGATCCGCCTTTCCGTCCATCGGAACTGGCCCGCGAACTGAATTCCATACGCAAGGAGTCGTTGTTGTACACTACAGCCAATTTTGAATGCTATCTTGCTGATTATGACAAGATTCCGCATGTCATCCATGAGATTGGCCGTCGTCGTGAGGAGGCGTTCCGCGCGGTGGGCGAGGGTACAGGCAAACAAATTGATACCGACATCTACGACGCATACTACAAGCACCTGATTCTTTGGGATACAGAGGAACAGAAGATAGCCGGAGGTTATCGTTTGGGCATGGGCAACGAGATTATGGAGAAGTATGGCGTCAAAGGTTTCTATGTTAACTCGCTGTTTGATATTGATCCTTCGGTTGAGGGCATGCTTCATGAAACAATTGAGTTGGGCCGTTCGTTTGTCACAGTCGACTATCAGAAGGATATACTTCCGCTTATGCTATTGCTGAAAGGCCTTATGTACACCATCATGCGTCATCCTGAGATGAATTATTTCATAGGTCCTGTGAGTATAAGCAGCTGGTATCCAAAATTCTATCAAAGCCTGATAGTTTATTACGTCAAGACGAAGCATACCAACGACGAGCTGTCCAAGAAATTTACTCCGCATACGCCTTTTGTTCCGGATTTCAACAAGTGCGACGTAGATGTTCTTATGGAGAAAAACATGGACACAGTCGAGAAGTTCGACCGTTATCTGATGAAGCTCAGCAATGGCGACTATCGTATGCCGACTCTGTTTAAGAAATATCTCAAAATCAACTCAAAGTTCCTGTGCTTCAACGTCGACCCTGATTTCAACGATACACTCGACGGGTTGCTGCTGCTCAAATTCACCGATTATCCGATCGATGAGCTTGACATGCTGGTGAAAGACATACCGCAGGAAGATAGAGAACCTTATTACAAACGATTCGGGAAGGAATAGTCGTTAGTCGTTAGTCTTTAGTCCTTAGACCTTAGATATAGAGGCTCCGCGGAGCCTTTTTTTATTGAAAAATTTTTTCAATTTCATGCAGCAAAATCACTAAATTTGCGTTCTATAAGCGAAATAAGAAATTAACGAATATGGAAAACGAAAAAAGACTTGAACGTTCCCGCACCAACAGAGTGGTGGCAGGAGTTTGCGCCGGTTTGGCCAACTATTTTAAAATCGATATTGCCCTGATGCGTGTGCTTTTTGTTGTGGCAACCATATGCGGCAGCTTCGGATTCTGGATGTACGTTATTCTTTGGATTGTGGTTCCGGAGGAAAACATTCTCGAGCAAAGTTATAGCGACAGGGATGACACAATCGATATCACGCCTAAGGATGAAAAAAAAATTAACAACGGTGCAATGATTGCCAGCTTCGTGCTGATTTTTATCGGAATCATCGCGCTGCTTGACAATTTTGCCTACATCACCTGGGTTTGGAAACTGTGGCCGGTGACGCTGATAATAATTGGAGTAATGATATTAATTAAATCTAAAGATAACCGTCATGAGTAAGAAAGACAATAACGTTAACGATGGCTTCGGTAGTGGTATCGTATTGATAATCATAGGCGTTGTAGCGCTTTTAATCACATTGTTCGATTTTGAGGTGGATTGGCATGTTGTATTGCGCATGTGGCCTCTGCTGCTGATAATTGCGGGTGTGTGTATAATGCCCGTCAACAGATGGATAAGAACTGTCGTTGTGCTGGTTTTGCTGGCCGCGGGATACATAGCGTATCAAAACAAAGCCGATGTCACCAGAGTCATTAACAAGACCGAGATAATATCCTCATATTCGGACTCATATTCGGATGACGAATAATTGATGCCGTTTTTGAAAAAAAGTGTGTTTAGTTAGAAAAAATTCATTATCTTTGCACGTTTTTAATGTTACTATTTAAAACTGCAGGGTAATGAGTTTTTTTATGAGAAATACAAGTAAAATTTTGCTGATGGCTGTAATGATGCTGTCGGCTGTTGTGGCATATGCTCAAAACGACAACTCGGTCAAGGGTTTCGTTTACGAGAAATCAAACGGTGAGCCTATGATGTTCGCCAATGTGTCGCTCAAAGGCACCACTCATGGAGCAACGACTGACATCAACGGTTATTTCAGCATCACCCGTGTTCCTGATGGCAATTACATCTTGATGGTCACTATGGTCGGCTACGACACCATTGCCGATAATATTTCTTTGAAAGGCAGCCAGATATTGAACAAGAAATATACTCTTTCGGAGGCATCCATTCAGCTTGAGGCCGTTAGCATTACCGCCGATAAGATTGAAGCCCGCACAGAAACCAAGACATCTGTGGTCAATATCACTCCGAAGACCATCACCAAAATTCCTACGGTGGGAGGCCAGTCAGACTTGGCACAGTACCTGCAGGTGTTGCCGGGTGTGGTGTTTACAGGTGACCAGGGCGGTCAGCTTTACATTCGTGGCGGCGCTCCGATTCAGAACAAGGTGCTTCTGGACGGCATGATTGTTTACAATCCGTTCCACAGCATAGGCTTGTTCTCGGTGTTTGATACCGACATTATCCGTAATGCTGAAGTTTACACCGGAGGTTTTGGCGCGGAATATGGCGGCAGAGTTTCATCGGTGATGGATATCATAACACGTGACGGTAACAAAAACCGCATCTCGGGTAAAATTGGCGGAACAACCTTCGGCGCCAAGGTTATGCTTGAAGGTCCGCTCAAGAAAGCTAAAAAAGACAACGATATGACTATGTCGTTTGTGCTGTCGGCCAAGAACTCCTATCTGGAGCAGACCAGCCAGTCAATCTACAGCTCGATAGTGAAAGAAGTGCTTCCGTACAACTTCCAGGATGTTTATGGCAAGGTGTCGCTCAACACGTCAAACGGCAGCAAAATCAACTTTTTCGGATTCAGTTTCAACGACCAGGTCAACAATTATAAAGCTATCTCCGATTTTAGCTGGAAATCGGTGGGCGGCGGTACCAACTTTGTGCTTATCCCGGGCAAATCGCCTGTGCTTATCGAAGGTAACATAGCATATTCCAAATACGAAGCCAATTTGGCCGAAGCCAACAACCCGGGGCGTTCCAGCTCGATTGACGGCTTCAATGCCGGCTTCACTTTCTCGTATTTCTTAGGCAAGAACACTTTGAAATATGGTGTCGAGATGCTGGGATTCAAAACCGTGTTCGACTACACCAAGTCAAACGGCATCAGACTTAATCAAACCGAAAACACCACCGAATTGGGTGCATTCATCAAGTATAAATGGCAGATCGAAAAACTTATCATCGAGCCTAGCTTCCGTGTCCAGTGGTATGCCTCGTTGGCCGAGATTTCTCCCGAGCCTCGTCTGGCTATCAAATACAATGTGAACGACTGGTTCCGTGTGAAGGCTGCAGCCGGTATGTATTCGCAGAATCTTATAGCCGCCAACAGCGACCGCGATGTGGTCAACCTCTTCTACGGATTCCTTTCGGGTCAGGAGAGCATTCCAAAGACTTTCAACGGAAAGAAAGTCGATTCACGTCTGCAGAAGGCCAACCATTTCATTATCGGAACAGAATTTGACGTGATTGACAATGTGACACTCAATGTGGAGGGATACCTTAAAGATTTCGTGCAGCTGACAAGCATGAACCGCAATCAGCTTTATTCGCCGACCAACTTCCCGGCCGGAACACCTGAAATTCTGTGGAAAGACTTTATGATTGAGGATGGTAAGGCCTATGGTATTGACCTTTCGCTCAAATATGAATTCATGAGATGGTATGTGTGGGTGGCTTATTCTTTGGCCTATGTCAACAAAAACTATGAGAACGAATTCGGCGAAATGATCAATTACCGCACTCACTACGATCGTCGTCACAATGTGAATATAATCGTAACCTACACCGGCGGCGCGCGTCGTCAGTGGGAGTTCAGCGGCCGTTGGAATCTGGGTTCGGGATTCCCGTTCACTCAGGTCAGCGGATTCTACGAGCACTATCAGTTTAATGATATGGGCATGAGCATTATCGGAACTAACGGCGACACAGGCATCATCTACGGCGAACTCAACAAAGGACAGCTGCCATGGTATCACCGTCTCGACATAGACGTGAAGCGTAAATTCTACTTCAGCGACCATGTACAGTTGGAGGCCGACTTCAGTGTGACTAACGTCTACAACAGAGACAACATATTCTACGTCGATATCATCACAAGCGAGAATATTTACCAGCTGCCTCTGATGCCGAGCCTCGGTTTGACACTCACATTCTAATTATGACAAAACCTTCTTTGAAAAAAATACCACACGAGATGACCATGCATGGTCATACTCGTGTGGATAACTATTATTGGCTTAAAGAACGTGAAAATCCCGAGGTTGTCGATTATCTGAAAGCCGAAAACGCATATCAGGAGGAGATGATGAAGCATACAGAACCGCTTCAGAATCAATTGTTTGATGAGATTGTCGGGCGAATCAGGCAAGACGACATGTCGGTGCCGGTGAAGCATCACGGTTATTGGTATTACACCCGCTTTGAAGAGGGAATGGAGTATCCGCTCTATTGCAGAAAACTTGTGAAAGAGGGAGACAACCCGACAGTTATTCCGAACGTAGTCGAGGAATCCCCTTCAAATGAGCAGATTCTGCTTGACGGCTATGAAATGTCGAAAGGCTATACATACTTCGACGTGGGCGGCTACAGCATCAGCCCGAACAACGAACTGATAGCCTATAGCATAGACACGGTCAGCCGACGCCAATATCAGATTTTCTTTAAAGAAATAGCCACGGGCAAGATGTTTCATGAGGTGATTCAGAACACTTCGGGCAATATGGTGTGGGCCAACGACAACAAAACGGTGTTCTATTCAGTGAAAGACGAGTCGCTGCGTTCATGCAGGATTATGCGTCACCAGTTGGGAACCGACCCAAAAGACGATGTGGAGGTTTATTATGAAGAGGATGCCACTTATTATGCTTTTGTAAGTAAAACAAAATCAGATAGATATATTGTAATTATACTTGAGAGCACCCTGACTTCTGAGATTCGTTACATAGACGCCGACCATCCTGAAGCTGAGTTTAAGGTGTTCAACCGACGACAGCATGATTTGCTTTACGGAGTGGGGCATTATGGCGATTATTTCTACATCCTGACCAATGCCGACGGGGCAAAGAACTATAAAATCATGCGCACTCCGGTGAATGCCACCGAAAAAGAGAATTGGGAGGAAGTGATAGCCCACCGCGACGATGTGTTGATTGAGGATTACGATATTTTCAAAGATTTTCTTGTGATAGAAGAACGTTCGCAGGGGCTGGTTCACCTCAGAGTCATGTCGTGGGATGGCAAAACCGACTATTACATCAATTTCGGCGAGCCGGCTTATACTGTTGAAACGGCGGCCAACCCTGAGTTTGACACTCAATATCTGCGATATATCTACACCTCTATGACAACGCCGGCTTCGGTTTATCAGTATGACATGATTGGGCAAACGGCTGAACTGCTGAAACGACAGGAGATTGTCGGCGGTTTTGAGCCTTCTGATTACGTGACCGAACGTCTGATGGCCCCGGCCGACGACGGAGTGATGGTGCCGATTTCATTGGTCTATAAGAAAGGACTTGTGAAAAACGGTGATAATCCGCTGGTTTTGTATGGCTACGGCTCGTACGGCAACAGCATGGACGCCTACTTTTCGATAGCGCGTTTGAGTTTGCTTGACAGAGGTTTTGTTTGGGCCATTACTCATATCAGGGGAGGTGAGGAAATGGGCCGTTGGTGGTACGACGATGGCAAACTGTTGAAAAAGAAAAACACTTTCACCGACTTCATAGCCTGCGGCAAATACCTGATAAAACAAGGCTTTACAAATAGCAGAAAGATGTTTGCCATGGGTGGCAGCGCAGGCGGACTGCTGGTGGGAGCTGTGGCCAATATGGCTCCGGATCTGTTTCGAGGCATAGTGGCGCAAGTACCTTTTGTCGATGTGCTGACAACCATGCTTGACGACAGCATTCCGCTTACAACTGGTGAGTATGACGAATGGGGCAATCCAAACGAGAAACAATATTACGACTACATTCTCTCTTATTCGCCATACGATAACGTGGAGGCTAAGGATTATCCGGCCATGTATGTTTCGACTGGTTTTCACGACAGCCAGGTGCAGTATTGGGAGCCGGCCAAATGGGTGGCCAAGTTGCGTGAGCTGAAGACCGACGACAATCCTTTGTATTTGAAAACCGACATGGATTATGGTCATGGAGGAGCGTCGGGACGTTTCGAGCCATTCCATGAGGTGGCTATTGAATATGCTTTTATGCTGGATTTGATAGAAAAATGATAATATATCAGCTTTTTCCAAGGGTTTACGGAGCAACGCCCGAAAAGCGTTGCGGCGCTTTCAGTGACATCAGCGATGACGAAATTGAAAGAATTAAAACGTTGAGTGTCAGTTGTATATGGCTTACTGGCGTAATCAGACACTCGGGATGGAGAGACACCAACCCTGCGGTAACCAAAGGAAAAGCCGGCTCGCCATATGCCATAGTCGATTACTACGATATCGACCCCGACTTGGCTGATAATGAGGATAACAGGATGTCGGAGTTCGAAGCTACTATCGAACGCATTCATTCTCACGGGTTAAAGGTGATAATAGATTTTGTTCCCAATCATTTGGCTAGGGAATATAGAGGCGATTTTAACGACGATAATTTTTATATTTTGCCCGACCAGCGATTTTACGCTCCGACTGATAACGGCATTATGTACTTCGAATTTCCGGCAAAGGCCACGGGCAATGACGTGTTTTCGCCCACACCAACGCTTAACGACTGGTACGACACGGTGAAACTGAATTACAACAACCGTGATACTTGGCAAAAAATGCTGAGGATAATTCAGTTTTGGTGTTCGAAAGGAGTGGATGGTTTCCGTGTTGACATGGCGGAAATGGTGCCTGTGGAGTTTTGGCACTGGATGATATCTGAAGTGCGTAAGTCGTATAAAGTCATGATGATAGCCGAGATATACCAGCCGAATCTCTATCAGAGTTTTATTGAGGCAGGCTTTGATTATCTTTATGACAAGGTGGGGCTGTACAACACTTTGGAGAATATTTACCGTTACGGACAGCGAGCCGATACGGTTACTGAGGTGTGGAAAGGCCTTAACGGCTTGGATGACAGGATGTTGCGTTTTATGGAGAATCATGATGAAGTGCGACTGGCGTCAAAGTGTTTCATGGGCCGACCCGACAACGCCTTCCCGTTTGTCACCCTTGCCGCTTTGATGAACCGTGGTCCGTTTATGATTTACAACGGACAGGAATATGGCGAAAACGCCGCTGGTTCCGACAATGGCAGAACATCGATATTTGATTATGTTTACATGCCGTCAATGATTCTTAGAGACGATGTGAATCGCGTTTATACCTACGATTATTATGTGAACCTGCTGAAATTTCGCGAATCTCATCCGGCCATATTGCAAGGCGAGTTTTACGATTTGATGTGGGCCAATCCGTGGTATAACAATTTCGATCCGCAATTTGTGTATGCGTTTTTGCGTTATCATGAAGATGATAAATTGTTGATTGTCATCAATTTCAATCTGAATGAAAGCCGTAATGTGACGGTTGCTATACCTGACGATGCCCGAAAATTGGTTGGCGGATGCGAAGCGAAATACGAAGTGGCTTTAGAACCGGGAGGCGTTTATATAATTGAATTAGGAGCGGAAGGAAGCCGAGCAATTTCATAAAAAAACAGAGTAGACAATGTTGAAGATCATTGAAAAAGACAGTTGGTTGAATCCGGTGGCTGACGCTGCGCAGCAGCGTTACGACCGTTATCAGAATCGGTTGAAATCAATCGAGAAACAGTATGGCAGCTTGGGCATGTTTGCCTCGGCGCACTTGTTTTTTGGTTTTCATTATGACCGTATGCGCCGAGGCTGGTGGTACCGCGAATGGGCTCCGGGCGCACATTACATGTCGATTTTCGGCGACTTCAACGACTGGAACCGCTACTCTCATCCGTTAGAGAACGACGGACACGATGTGTGGACTATATTCCTGCCCGATTCGGAATACAAAACCAAGCTTACTCACGGCAGTTTGCTCAAGGTGCTGGTGCAGTCGAGCATAGGCGAGCAGGAGCATCTTCCGGTTTATATCAACAGGGTGGTGCAGGACGAAGCTACAAAAGATTTTTCGGCCCAGTTTTGGAATCCTCAGCAACAGTATCAATTTGAGAATCAATCACCTGCGCTCAAAGACGAGCCTTTGCTGATTTACGAGTCGCATGTGGGAATGGCACAGGAAAAAGAATCGGTTGGAAGCTATAACGAATTCATTGACAATATATTACCCCGCATCAAGGCCGGCGGCTACAATGCTGTGCAGCTGATGGCCATAGCCGAGCATCCATATTATGGCTCTTTCGGGTATCATGTGTCAAACTTCTTCGCCGCCAGTTCCCGTTTCGGCACTCCCGAGGATTTGAAAAAGCTGGTTGATACTGCTCATGGCATGGGTCTGCTGGTGATTATGGACCTGGTGCATTCACATACGGTGAAAAATGTTCGCGAAGGCCTTAACCTGTTTGACGGCACAGAATATCAATACCTGAAGCCTGGCAAAGAAGGCGACCATCCGCAGTGGGATTCAAAACTATTCAACTATGGCAAGACCGAAACTCTGCAACTGTTGCTGTCAAATGTGAAATATTGGCTTGACGAGTATCATTTCGACGGTTTCCGCTTTGACGGCGTCACGTCGATGTTGTACAAGAATCACGGAATCGGCGAGACTTTCGACGACCCTTGGAAATATTTCGGCGACAATGTCGACAACGATGCGGTCACATATTTGCAATTGGCCAATAATCTTATTCATAGTATTGATAATCATAATATTACAATAGCTGAAGATGTCAGCGGCATGCCCGGAATATGTGCCGCGATTGAAGACGGCGGAATCGGTTTTGACTACCGACTGGGCATGGGGCTGCCTGATTTCTGGATTAAGGTGCTGAAAGACCAGACTGATGAGCAATGGAATATGCACGAGTTCTTTTACACCATGAACAATAGGCTTTCGGATGTCAAGACCATAGCTTATGCCGAATCGCACGATCAGGCTTTGGTGGGTGACAAGACCATTGCCTTCAGGCTTATGGACAAGGAAATGTACACTTCGATGGCCAAAAATCAGCCCAACCTGATTGTTGACCGAGGCATAGCTCTGCATAAGATGATTCGCTTTTTCACCATCTGCTTGGGCGGTGATGCCTGGCTCAACTTCATGGGCAATGAGTTCGGACATCCCGAATGGATTGATTTTCCGAGATACGATAACGGTTGGAGCTATAAATATGCCCGCCGACAGTGGTCGTTGGCCGATGCCGATTATCTGAAATATCACTGGCTGGGCGATTTCGACAAGGCAATGCTCGATTTTGTGAAGCGTTCCAAAGTGATGCAGGCGGCTCAGGCATGGCTGCTGAATGCCGACGAAGAACACAAAACCATAGTGTTTGAGCGTAATAATTACATCTTTGTCTTCAACTGGGGGCAGCAGTCAATTCCCGATTATACCATAAATGTCAAGAAAACCGGCGATTATCGCATTGTTTTCAGTACCGATGAACAGTGCTTCGGAGGTTATGGAAATATAGACAAAAACACTGTTTTTCCATCTGAAATTATTGATAATCAGATATATATGAAAATATATAATGTCTCAAGAACTGCGGTTGTGTATCATTGTTGATAAAAAACAGCCGTTGTTGATAAAAACAAAGAACATTCTATCGTCTGAATTACTTAATTTTGCTGTGATAATGAGAGGAAGCCGAAAATCTCATAAAGAGTAGGCAAAATTAAAATTTTATAAAAAATGAAAAAATTATTTATCACAATCGCATTCGTGGCTGCAGCAATGTTCGCACAGGCACAGTTCTATTTGGGCGGTAGCATCGGTTTTGACTATACCAAAAACCCAATGAAAGGTGATTATGCCGGAGCAGATAAAGCTATGAACATCACAGTGTTGCCGAATGTCGGTTACATGTTTTCAGACAAAATGGGTGTTGGTGTTGAGTTCGGTTTGTCATACGATAAAGCTGAAATGCCCATGGGTGATAGCAAAACAACTATCTTCCAGTTCTCACCTTATTTCCGTTATGTTTTTGGTGAAATCAAAGATTTTTCATTCTATGCTGATGTCAAATTAGATTTCGGTTTTGGTAAACACAACGATGACAGCGCCACAGTTTTCGGTATCGGAGTTCTTCCGGGCTTTGCTTACAACCTCACAGACAATGTCGCTATTGTCGGTTACCTCAATGTGGTCAGACTTGGCTTTGACATGCTTAAGTATGGTGATGACAAGCAGACCCATTTCGGTCTCGGTGTCAACGAAAACACACCGCTTAACGTCGGTTTAGTCTATAACTTCTAATAGTTTGTAAATGATAAAATAAAGCGGCGCTGGTGCAACCAGCGCCGCTTTATTTTTATTTGCAACTGTCGCAGCCGCCTTCACAGCCGCTGTCACAACTGCCACCGCAGTGGCCGCATCCGCCTCCCATGTCTTCTTCGCGCAGTTCGCGTACGTTGAGAATCTCGCCTTCAAAATAGAGCGGCACTCCGGCCAACTGGTGGTTGAAGTCGATATCCACGAGTTCGGCAGTTACCTTTTTGATTGTTCCCGGCATGATGGCTCCGTTGCCAACGTTGAACTGGAGGGTGTTGCCCTCTTTGCAGAGCTCGTTGACATTGCCTTTTTCATCCTTGAACATGTCAATCTTCACCGTGTAAACCATCTCTTTGTTGTACTCGCCGTAACCTTCGGCAGGGGTGAGGTGGAATCCGAAATTGTCGCCTGGCTCAAGACCTTGCAGACATTCCTCAAAGCGTGGCAGGAACATTCCGTGTCCGAAAATGCCCTCCAACGGGTGCTCTTTGGTGGCTTGGTCGATGACCGCGCCTTCTTTTGTGTCGTTGTGTAACGTGTAAGTTAACGTTACCACTGTGTTGTTTGCTACTTTCATTTTTTAATAATATTTTAACTTTATAAACTTTATAACTTTTTCAACTTTAAACTCGTTCAACTACTCTAAACCCTACACTTTAAACTCTACACTATTTAAATTGACTTCAAACTATGCAAAGCATCACTTCAGGGGTGAGCCCTTGAGGTCTCACATTCGTGATCGCTTTGCATAGTTTTTCGTCTTTAGAACTTCAATACTTTATAACTTTTAACTTTCAACTTTCAACTTTCAACTTTTAACTATTATCATTGACTTCAAACTATGCAAAGCATCACTTCAGGGTGAATCCTTACGGCTTCACATTCGTGATGCCTTGCATAGTTTTCCGTCTTTAGAACTTCAATACTTTATAACTTTTAACTTTCAACTTTCAACTTTTAACTATTATCATTGACTTCAAACTATGCAAAGCATCACTTCAGGGTGAGCCTTTGAGGTCTCACATTCGTGATTGCTTTGCATAGTTTTTCGTCTTCATATCTTCAATACTTAATACGTTAATACTATTAAACTCTTCAACTTTAAACTTCTAACTTCTAACTTCTAACTTCTAACTATTAAGCTAATAAACCCCGAACATTTTTCTCAACACCCATTCAATCGTTACAAGCCCTAAAATACTGAAAAACAGCCATTTAATATTGATCAAATCGTCATAGCGGGTTTCTTCGCGCGAGATGGATGTGATCCTTTCGTCGTTTTTCAGATCGTTGATAATTTGCTTGATATCAGAGATGTAGTAATGATTTCCGCTGGTTTGTGAAGCAATTGAGCGCATGCGTTCGATGTTGGCTGTAAGGTCTTGAGCTTCAGCTCCTATGGCTTCGACCGAGAATGTGCCTTTGGCGTTGTAATCGATGCCGCCCAACGATGTGAGCGCATGATAATTGTAAATGCCTTCAGGCAGCATGCCGATTTTCAGATTGTAATTGTTTTCGCCTCTTGCAAACACATAATCGTATTTTGAAACATTGTTTGCGTCGTTTCTACGTGTAATTGTAATATGCAAATCGGGTTCATTCACCAATTCACGGCTTGGGTTGCGCAGTTCGGCAGTCAAACTGATGACCTCGGTTGTGATGTAACTGTCTTTGTGATTGATAGTCAGTTCTTTGTCTTGTTCGGTGAGCAGATATTTCACCGTTTTGCTCAATAATTCGTTGAAACCGTCATTGTTTTTATGATGGAAATATTCATAAAGTTTCCAACGCCAGCAGCCGGTTCCGAAGAAAAAAGCCTGCTTGATGCCGTCGTTGGTGGTGAAAGCGATGACAGGTGTCGGTGTTTCCAAATCCAGGATATTCATCATCAGCAGGTCGTCGTGGCGGCCTTTGAATACGGTTTCGAGATGGGGTAACGACAGCGGGGGATAGGATTTTATCTCATTTTTAATTTCCGATCCTATGGTAAACAAGCCGAAATTGTTGTTGTAGCGCGCGCTGATATCCAGATTGGTGTTGGCTGCGCCACGCTTTATGCTCAGGTTGCGGTGCGCTTGGTTGAATGCGTCGAAATCGGTGGCTGAACCGATAATTGACAGCGACGGAATCTGCAGCGACTCTTCCTGCGACGCATTTGCGTTAAACTGATGCAAAATCACCAAATCGTAATCATTGATATTGTCAATGTTTTCGCCATATCTGACCTCAAATTCAAAATGGTTGTCAAGCGCCGATCTGATTGCCGCAATGTCGGGATGCGGTGCCTTGGCCAAGCAAAGAATGCGGTATTTTTTGTCGGTCACGTTGATGAAGACCCTACGTGACGACACCTTATTTAACAATATGTTGATCTGCTTGGTGCCTTCATTGCCTGAATCCACATTGAAATCAAATGTTTTTGAATAACGATTTGATGTGACGTGAGCTTTTGCGCCCGCCACTTCAACTCCATCCATTGTCACTGTCACGTCAATATCATCACCTTTGTAATTGTTGGCGTTTACAGTAACTCTGAGCGGAAACAGCATGTTGGCTTGCACAGTCTTGTTGTATTGCACATCTTTGATGGTCATTGACGGATAAGAAACTGTGTCGCCTAAAGTGACAGTATAAATTGTGAAAGGATAATTGTCAATGTTCAATTCGGGATTGACACCCTGATTTACAATGCCGTCCGATAGCAGAACCACCGCTCCTACATTCTTTTTGTAATATTGCCTTGAGATGGTCGATAAAGCTTCCGCTATGTTGGTGTACTGATTGCCAAACGGGTATGTCACAATGTCGTAGTCTTTGTCTAACCGGCCTTTTATGGAATCCAGAATTTCGGGGTATTTCTCCTTGTAAAACAGAGAATCTTTGGTCATGGTAATCGAAGCGGAATTATCCTCAGCCAAAATCACTATCGGCTGTTCGATTTTATGCGTCTTCTGCTTGATATACGGGTTAAAGCACAGCATCACCGCCACCGCCACCGCAATTGTGCGTAAGGTGAACAGCAAAACTGTCAGAGGCTTGCTGTACTTCTTTGAAAAGAGATACAACAACGAAGCGTAGACAAGCCCTATTGCCAATGCCGCTAATATCAACCACATATTAAAAGCTGTAGAGAAATTTTGTGCAAAAATAGTAAAAAAGTCGTTAGCCTTTAGTTTTTAGACTTTAGAAAACTTGAAAAAATATACAACATCAATGAAAATTTCGTATTTTTGTAGTTTGTTTACATCAAGACTATGAAAAAGTTTCTTGTCATCCAGACCGCATCGATAGGTGATGTTATTCTCGCTACAGCCTTGTGCGAGAAGCTTCATGCTTATTATCCTGACAGTCAGATAGATATGGTGATTAAAAAAGGCTACGAGAGCCTTTTTGCAGGACACCCTTTCATAAAAAATGTGTTCGCATGGGACAAGAAAACTAAAAAATACCGCCATCTTTTCTCGATTTTGAAACAAATTCGCGCCGAGCGTTACGATTTGATTGTCAACGTGCAACGCTATGCAGCTACCGGACTGCTCACGACATTCGGCAAGGCCAAGGCGACGGCCGGCTTCAACAAAAATCCGTTCAGTTGTTTCTTTACATACAAGGCCAAACACGAGATTGGAGTGCGCGGACTGCACGAGGTTGACCGCAATCAAAGGCTGATAGCTCACTTGACCGACGACAAGGCTGTGCGCCCTGGTTTGTATCCGGGTGAGGCGGTTTTTGAAAAGGTAAACATTTATAAATCAGAGAGATATATTTGTGTGGCACCTTGCTCACTGTGGTTTACCAAACAGTTTCCCGAGGGTCGCTGGGTGCAGTTTTTAAAGCTGGTGCCTGACGATTTGAAGGTGTATTTGCTGGGTGGTAAAGACGATGCCGAGCTTTGTGACCGCATCATAGCCAATGTGCCGGGCAAGCGTATCGAAAGCCTGGCCGGCAAGCTGAACCTGCTTGAGTCGGCGGCACTGATGAAGGATGCGGCTATGAATTATGTATGCGACTCGTCGCCAATGCATCTGGCAAGCTCGCAAAATGCGCCAACCACAGCTATTTTCTGTTCCACTGTCACCGATTTCGGCTTCGGACCTTTGTCGGAAGATTCGGCGGTTGTGGAGGAAAACCGCAATCTGAAGTGCCGTCCGTGCGGACTGCATGGATATAAGCAATGTCCCGAAGGACATTTTAACTGCGCTAATTTCATTGAAATAAAAGAACTTACAGATAGATTATGAATACTTTTGAAGAAGAAGTTAACCTTTGTGTGAAATTGCTCCAGGAGGGGAAGGTGATAGTTTATCCGACCGACACCATCTGGGGAATTGGCTGCGACGCCACCAATTCACGGGCAATAGAAAAGATTTACAAGATAAAAAACCGTCCTGCCGATAAGAAAGGCCTGATAATACTGGTCGATTCAGTCGACAGCATCAAAAACTATGTAAAAAATCCGTCACCAATTGTGGGCGATTTGATTAAGGCTGCACCCAACCCGTTGAGTATCATATATAAAGACTCAAAAGGACTGGCCAAAAACCTTTCGCTTGACGGCAGCGCGTGCATCCGTGTGACAACCAACGAGTTCTGCAAAGAGGTAATCAAAAGGCTCGGCCATCCGATAACATCAACGTCGGCCAATCTCAGCGGTGAACCGTCGCCATCCAACTTCATCGACATATCGGATAATATGAAAAACGCCGCCGACTACGTGGTCAGTTTGTTCCATGACGACATAGTCAAGCCGAAAGCTTCCACAATTATCAGAATCAACGAAGACAACTCTTTTGAAATCATACGTTCATAATGAAAAAGATATTATTAGTTACATTGTTGACAATCAGTCAGTTGTGCCTGGCTCAGAATAAGGAGAATCCAGCGGCGACCACTCAGAAACTGGCCACCACCATGTATATAATCGACAAGTTTTATGTTGACAGCACCGACATGGCCAAGCTGACCGAAGAGGCGATAACCGCTATGCTCAAAGCGCTTGACCCGCACAGCACCTACATTGCGGCCAAGGATGTCAAGAAAGCCAACGAGAACCTGGAAGGCAGCTTCGAGGGTATAGGCGTGACTTTCCAAATTTTGCGCGACACCATTCTGGTTGTATCGGCGGTGCCGGGCGGTCCGTCGGAGAAAGTCGGCATAATGGCTGGCGACAGGATAATCAAGATTGACGGTGAGGATGCCTTCGGCAAGACAATCAACAACGAGTTTGTGACTTCGCATCTGCGTGGCAAGAAGGGTACAAAAGTGATGCTTGGCATTAAGCGTGGTGATGACCCTGAAATACTTGATTTTGAAATAATTAGGGATAAGATACCGCTCAATAGCATCAACACTTATTTCATGGTCGACAAAAAAATCGGCTATATAAAACTTGACCAGTTCGCGCAGCAGTCGGTTGATGAGTTTGAGAAAGCCTTGGCTGAGCTTAAGGCGCAAGGCATGAAATCGTTGATTTTCGACTTGCGAGGCAATTCTGGCGGTTATCTGCAGACCGCATTCGGCTTGGGCAACGAATTTTTGGGCAGCAATAAAACCGTCGTGTTTACTGAGGGTTTGGCAAGTCCGAAGCAGATATTCGCAACCGACAGCGACGGCGAGTTCCGCGATGGCGGATTGGTGGTTTTGATTGACGAGGGCAGCGCGTCGGCAAGCGAAATCGTGTCGGGCGCTGTGCAGGATTGGGACCGCGGAGTGCTTATCGGACGTCGCACATTCGGCAAGGGCTTGGTGCAGCGACCGTTCAACCTGCCCGACGGCGCACAGATTCGTCTTACAACAGCACGTTACTACACACCGACAGGACGCTGCATCCAGCGCTCGTACGAGAAAGGCTCGGAAGATTATTTCAAAGAGATGACCAAACGTCTGGAACATGGCGAATACTACCATGCCGACAGCATTCAATTCCCTGATTCTCTTAAGTATTACACGCTCAACAGCGGTCGCACCGTGTATGGTGGAGGAGGCATAATGCCAGATATTTTCATGCCGGCCGACACAACTTTCAACACCAAGCTTCTGACCAACCTTGTCAGAAAAACCGTGTTCAACAATTATTGCATAGATTATGTGCTGAAAAACCGCGAACAGCTCAATCACAACTATCCCGACTTCAAATTGTACAATGATGAATTCACGATTACCGATGATATGATAGAGAATCTGAAGAGTATGGCCGAGAGCAAGGGAGTGAAATGGGATGACGAGCAATACCAGCGTTCCGAAATGTGGATAAAGCTCAGGATGAAGGGTATGATTGCCCAGGATTTGTGGGATATTGACAAGTATTATCGGGTGGTCATGAAAGAAGACAAAATGGTGCAGAAAGCCATGGAAGTTTTAAATTCCAAAAAAGAATACAAGAGGATATTGTCGAAATAACTGATTAATTATTTTTAAAAAAAGAGACGCTTTTAAAAAAATAATTGTATCTTTGCAAGTTTTATAACGCGATTTTTCGAAGGAAAATCAATTAATAAAAATTAATAAACTAACTTAATCAATTAACAATGAAAAGATTACAACTCAGAAAGCTTGCAATGGCATTGGCTATCGTATTGATCGGTTCCCAGGCTTTTGCACAGGGTCGTATCGACCTCAATCCAAAGGCAAAGGATGCCCGTGGCGCACAGAACGTGAGCATGACAGGCTTCTCAGCCACATTCTCATTCAACAGCATTGAGAGCATGCCAGTCTCAACAGAGAAAGGTGAATTCTCTATCATCAACTTAGACAACTCTGTCGCTGCCGGTAACATCGGCGAGCCACAGGTGCCTGTCAAGCGTGAACTTATTGCTGTTCCTTTTGGTGCAACACCAGTTGTGACAGTGAAGAACTACACAGTGAAAGACTACAACCTTGCAGACTATGGCATTGAAAAACTGTATCCTATGCAGCCTTCACAGAGCAAGAGCGAGAAGGAAGTCAAGTTCGTTTATAACGAGGAAGCTTATGCAGCCAAAGGCTACAACGAGGAACTTCCACTCGCCATGGTTACCGTGATGGGACAGATGCGTGGTGTCCAGGTCGGAGCCTTACAGCTCAACGCCGTGAGATACGACGCCGCTGCCAACAGCATCCGCGTGTATAACGACATCGAAGTTGAAGTGACTTTCGAAAATGCTGACCTCGCTCTTACAGAGAAAACTTTGGTCAACACCTACAGCCCTTACTTCAGAACAGTTTACGCTACATTGTTCAATGAGAAGGCTATCCGTGACATCTACGACGAGCACCCTGACCTCTGGGCAGTGCCAGTAAAGGTTTTGGTCATTGCTAACCGTATGTTTGAGGACGCCATGCAGCCATGGATTGAATGGAAGACCGAAAAAGGTTTCTATCTTGATGTCAACTACACCGACGAAATCGGAACAAGCGCATCAGCTATCAAGACTTTCATCACCAACAAATACAATGAAGGTGTTGCAGCAGGTCAGGCTCCTACATTCCTTATCATCTTCGGTGACAGCAACCAGGTTCCTGCTTCACAGACAGGTTCAGCTACACACTGCGTGACAGACCTTTACTACTATGCAGTTGCCGGTGGTTCAAACGACTACTTCGGCGATATGTATCACAGCCGTTTCACAGCTGAGACAGTTGCTGAAATGAATGTCATGATTGGCAAATCATTACAGTATGAGCAGTACACAATGCCGGATCCATCATATCTGAGCAATGTTCTTCTCATTGCCGGTTGGGATAGCAGTTGGAACCCGAAAGCCGGAAAACCAACCATCCAGTATGCCATGAACTATTACTACAACACAGAACATGGTTTCGCTAACGTGTATAACTTCCTCGAGCAGCCATACAACAACCCATATGCAAGTATGAATACAGGTGTCAACTTTGTGAATTACACCGCTCACGGCAGTAACACAAGCTGGTCTGATCCTTCATTCACAAACAGTAGCGTTAATTCATTAACCAACCAGGACAAGTACTTCTTGGCAATGGGTAACTGCTGCCAGGCAGCCGACTGGGGTATCTCAGGAAAATGCTTAGGTGAGACATTCGTCACAGCAGCAAACAAAGGCGCTTTCGCATACATCGGATCATGCCCAAGTTCATACTGGTATGAGGACTACTATTTTGGCGTTGGTGCAACAAACACATTCTATCAAGCACCTACATATGAAGAGTCAACAATGGGTGTTTATGACGCATCATTCCAGGATGACTTCAACAGCATTTCAGCTATCCCATTCGTTGGTAATGTTGCTGTTGCTTATTCACATGCTAACGGCTATCAGGGCAGTGTGTCAGACCAGTACTACTGGGAGTCATACCATGTACTCGGTGACGGTTCTATCTGCTTGTTCCATACAAATCCTATTGAGAACACAGTTCAGCACATGCCAACACTTCCTATCGGAATGGACTTCTACACAGTTTCAGCTGACCCGGGTTCATACGTTGGTATTTCAAAGGACGGCATCCTTTATGGTGCTGGTGAAATCGGTGAAGAAGGCACAGCCGACATTCAGATCACTCCTATCACCTCAGGCGGTAACGCCAAGATCGTTGTGACACATCCACAGCGTCAGCCATACATTGCCGAAGTACCTTGCGCAGCAATGACAGGTGCTTACGTGGCAGTTGATTCATATGCTTTGAATGTTGAACAGGCTAACTATGGTGAGACTGTTGACATGAATGTCACATTGAAGAATGTTGGTACATTGCCATCAGGCGCTATTACAGCAACACTCACATCAGATTGCGAATATGTCACTGTTTTAAGCGGTGAAGGTTCATGCCCGGCATTGGATCCGGATCAGATGGATATAGTGGCTGGCTTCCAGTTTGAAGTTGCAGAAAATGTTCCTGACAAACTCAAAGCACAGTTCGTCCTCGACGTTACAGACGGTACAGACACATGGAGTGCAAACATCAATATCACACTCCACGCTCCGGTGCTCGCATTCGAGGCTATTGAAAAAACCGATGATGCTGTGACAATTACATTCAAGAACACAGGTACAGCTCCATTCTATGGCGGTGTCTTGAGCCTCACAAGCTGCTCACCAGACCTCGTATTTGATCCGGAGACACTGGTCGCTGAGGATGTCGTTGAGGGTGGTCAGACACTTGCATTGACTTCAAATTATACAATTGCCTCAAGCGTTGAACCTGGTACAACATTTGAAGCTGCATACAACTTCACAACAGGTCTCTTCGAGATTGAAGACATCTTTGTAATTAGCTACGGTGCCATCATGGAAGACTTCGAATCAGGCGTGTTCAGCAGTGACTGGTCATTCAGCCAGACTAACTCATGGACAATCGTCGATGGCGGTGTCAAGGGTACAAAGTGCGCTAAATCAATGAACGAAGGCCTTAGCAGCACAGACTACTCGGCAACTCTGACAGTTAACGTCCTTGCAGCCGGCAATCTCACATTCCAATACTATGTTTCATCAGAAGCCAACTACGACAAGCTGTTCTTCTACATGGACAACCAGCAGATGGGTGTCTGGTCGGGCAGCGTCGCATGGTCAGAATTTGTACAGCCAGTGACTGTCGGTCAGCACACGTTCAAGTGGGAGTACCACAAAGACAGTTCAGTGAACAGCGGTGACGACTGCGCAAAGATTGACGACATCAAGTTCCCACCAACCAACGTTATAACATTCCTCGCTCCGGCTACCGACCTCGTAGCTGAAGTTGATGGCGGCAATGTCGCTCTTTCATGGGCTGCTTCAGCCGACGCTGACAAGTATGTTATCAAACGCAATGGCGAGACAATTGCAAATGCAGTGACAGCTACATCATACAACGATGTCCTTCCAAAGGACGGTGTTTACACATATGCAGTGTTTGCAGCTACAAACGCCGGTAACATGTCAACACCTGTGACAACCACAGTGGTTGCTGAATTTGACAATGTTATCAACCCTGAAAGTGTTAAGGTCAGTGTTTATCCTAACCCGGCACAGAATGTGTTGAATATCGTAACAGACGCCAACAACTATGAGTACCAGATCATCAACAGCATCGGTCAGGTCGTTCTCAGCGGCAACGCTAACGGCAGAGCAGCTGTTAATGTAAGCGAACTCAATGGTGTTTACTTCTTGAGAATTGTTGCTGACGGTAATGTCGCAGTAAGAAAGATCACTGTTAAGTAATAGTTTTCAAAAAAATATTTTAAGGATGCCGGCTTACGGCATCCTTTTTTTTTATATCTTTGCGAGCCTATTAATAAAAAAGGTATAAAAAGGATTAAATAATTATTAAACCGTTTTATAAATTATGAGAAAATCATTATTACTAACAGCTTTGTTCCTGATGTTCTCATTTATGGGATTCGCTCAGGAATGGCATGGAATCACAAGTGATTCCCCGACTAAGATGAAGAAGACATTGGTCTCTTCGACAGAAAACGAGATCGTCGTCAATGTCAATATCGACGGTTTCTACACACAGAGTGTGACTACACCTAACGGCAAGCAGGTTGAGGTCAGCGCCAACGGCATGGCTTTCGAACTGGAAGCTGGCGCACCGCAACTTTCATACGACGTCATCCCGGTGATGATCGGCGACATGGCAGAAATGACAGTTAGCGTTACAAATGCAAATTACGTTGATTTTGAGAACGTTGAAGTAGCTCCTTCAAAAGGTAACTTCAGCCGTCAGATCAATCCTGACGATGTTCCTTACACCTATGGTGAAATGTATGAGCAGAACGCTTTCTGGCCGGCAACACAGGCATATCTCGAGAAACCTTACATCTTGAGAGATTTCCGTGGTCAGAACATCATGGTTCGCCCATTCGCTTACAACCCTGTGACCAAGACATTGCGTGTTTACACAAGCATGACAATCGCCATGACAAAGGTGAGCGATAACGGTGAAAACCAGAAGGCTGCCCGTAGAAGCAACACCATCAAGGTTGATCCGGAACAGATGGCAATGTATAGCCGCCGTTTCATCAACTTCAATGAGTCAGGCGCTAAATACACCTTTGATGAGGATAATGGTGAATTGCTTATCATCTGCGCTGATCAGTATATGACAAATCTTCAGCCATTAGTGGAGTGGAAGAACAAATCAGGTCGTCCAACCACAATGGTGAGCGTGACAACAGCCGGTGGCAACAACATTGATAACATTAAGAGTTACGTCAGTAATTTCTACAACGATCCAACTCATAACCTTGAGTTTGTGCTCTTGGTTGGTGAATACAACGATATCACACCTAAGAACCTCGGTTATGGTTCAGGCGGTACAGTTTATTCAGACAACTATATTGCAAAACTTGAAGGTAATGATGATTATATCGAGGTTTTAGTCGGCCGTTTCTCGGTTGCTAACGCTGCCGACGCTGATTTGCAGGTCAACAAGACCATTTACTACGAGCGTGACATTCAGGCAGGCGCCTCATGGGTCAACAAAGGTATGGGCATCGGTTACTATGGCGCAGGCAGTGGTCACTATGGTGAAGACGACTACCAGCATATCGACTTCATCCGTGATACCCTCATGCACTACACATACGCTACAGTTACAGAGCATCACGGCGGTTCAGGCGGTGACGCCAGTGTGACTACCATCAGCGGTACAATCAACGAGGGTATCAGCATCATCAACTACTGCAACCACGGTTCAGAAACCACTTGGGGCGTAGCCAACTACAGTGTCAGCAACGTGCAGGCTTTGACTAACAACGGCATGCTTCCTGTGGTTTGGTCGGTGGCTTGCTTGAATGGTAAGTTCGATGTCGGCACATGCTTCGGTGAGTCATGGTTGCGTGCTAACCAGAACGGCCAGCCTACGGGTGCTGTCGCAGGTATGTTCTCATTCGTTTCACAGCCTTGGATCCCGCCAATGTACGGTCAGGATGAAATGGTTGACATTTTGTGCGGATGGCATAGCGCCAACATGTTTAAACACACTATCGGCGGTGCTTCTTTGAATGGTAGTATGTACGTTCTTGATATGGCTCCAGGTGATTCATATCAGACATTCAACGCATGGATTCTCTTCGGCGATCCGTCAGCAATGATCAGAACAGATATCCCAACCGATATGAACGTCACAGCAAGCCCATCAGTGTTGATGCTCGGCATGAATGAACTCGAAATCAGCGCCAACGCAGCTTACGGTATCGCAACATTGTCGCTTGACGGTGAGGTTATCGCCAGTGGCGAGGTTATCGACGGCCAGTGCGTGCTTAACTTCCCGGCTTTGAACAGTGTCGGAATGGCAGACCTCGTAGTTCTCGGTTACAATAGAGCAACTTACCAGGGCACAATCGAAGTGGTTCCTGCAGAAGGCGCATACGTTACAGTTAACGATTACGCAATGAGCGCTCCGGCAAACTATGGCGAGACAATCGACATGAGCGTTGAGGTTAAGAACGTCGGTGTTGAGACTGCCGATAATATCACTGTGGCACTTTCAACAGAGAGCGAATATCTCACAATCACTGCAGCAGAAGGCTCGGTTGCAACACTTGCAGCTGGTGAAACAGCAGCAGTTGGAGGCTTCCAGTTCGAAGTGGCAGCCAACGTTCCTGATGGAACTATGGCTCAGATAGATGTAACTATGACTTCTGGCAATAATGTTTGGACTGGTAAGGTTATGGTTAACATGCACGCTCCTGTGCTTGCACTTGAACAGATGGCCGTTGATGACGCTTCTGTTGAATTCACATTCAAAAACAACGGTTCAGCTGCATTCGTAGGCGGCACATTGACCATGACAAGCTGCTCACCTGATCTCGAGTTTATTCCGGATGTTTTGGTTGCTGAAGATATTGTTGAGGCAGGTCAATCACTGGCTTTGACAGTGGCCTACACTGTTGATTCAAGTGTTGAACCAGGTACAACATTTGAGGTTGCATACAACTTCACGACCGGTTTCTTAAGTATTGAAAACGTCTTCGTGTTGAGCTATGGCGCAATCATGGAAGACTTTGAATCTGGCTTATTTAGCAGCGACTGGACATTCAGCCAGACTGACTCATGGACAATCGTCAATGGCGGTGTCAAGGGTACAAAGTGCGCTAAGTCAATGAATGAAGGTTTGGCAAATTCAGACTACAACGCTACACTTACAGTCGACGTGTTGGCAGCCGGTGAGTTGACATTCTGGTACAAAGTCTCATCAGAAAGCAACTATGATAAGCTCCACTTCTACATGGACAACCAAGAGAAGGGCGTTTGGTCAGGTACAGTCGATTGGTCACAATTCACACAGGCTGTGACAGCTGGTCAGCACACATTCAAGTGGAGCTACACCAAGGACAGTTCAGTGAACAGCGGTTCAGACTGCGCATGGATTGACGACATCAAATTCCCGCCAACAAATGTCTTCACATTCATCGATCCTGCAACAAACCTCGTTGCATCAGTTGAAGGCAGCGATGTGACTCTCACATGGGATGCCTCAGTCGATGCTGACAAATACATTGTCAAACGTGACGGTGAGATTGTTGGTGAGACAACCAATACAACATTGAACGATGTTCTTCCACATGACGGCGTTTACACATACGCAGTGTATGCCGCAAAGAACGAGGGTCAGTTGTCAGCACCTGTCACAGTGATTGTTGTCGCTGAATTTGACGGTGTCATTGAGACCGAAAACATGAATGTCGTTGTCTATCCTAACCCTGCAAGCGGCGTTATGAATGTTGTAACAACAGCCGGCAATTATGAGTACCAGCTTATCAACAGCATCGGTCAGGTGGTGATGAGCGGTATAGGCGAAGGCAATGTCGAACTTAATGTGAGCGACTTCAGCGGCGTTTACTTCCTCAAAGTTATCGCCAACGGTAGCTCAGAAATCAAGAAAGTCATTATCAAGTAATTGATTTTTGATAAAAAATGAAGGACGCCGGACGCCGGCGTCCTTTTTTTGTGTATCTTTGCGAAAAATTAAGTCTATGAAAAAGTTCTTATTATTAGCAATTAGCTTTGTTTGCATGCAATTTGCATTCGCGCAGCAATGGAATGCCAATCTGATTTCATCAACTGAAAATGAGATTAAAATTGAGATCAATGTTGATGGATTCAATACAAATGTCGTGATGACACCAAACGGTGAAGCAATTGTTGTCAAAGCCGATAAAATGATGTCGATGGCACAGGCCGGAGAGCCTGATGTGCCGAGTATGGTTATACCTGCAATCATCGGCGATGATGCGCTGATGACAGTTGAGGTGATTGGGTCGGAATACACCGATTATGAAAATGTGGAGATAGCTCCGTCGAAAGGCAATTTCCCGCGCAGCATCGATCCTGTGGATGTGCCTTACACATATGGCGCCATGTATCAGAGTGACGCATTCTATCCGGCCAGCATTGTGCAGCTGCACGAGCCTTATATCCATCGTGATGTGAGAGGCCAGAATATTGTGGTCACACCTTATTCATATAATCCTGCGACAAAAGTTCTGAGAGTTTACAATCATCTGATAGTAAAGATGACAAACACCGGCATAGACGACCGCAATGTCATGACAAACCGCGCCAAATCAATGAGCATTGACCGCGAATTCAACGAGGTTTATCAAAGCCGATATATCAACTACACTGAATCGATGTCGAGATATACATCGATTGCCGACGACGGAGAACTTCTGATAATCTGCCATGACGCTTTCATGACAGCTATGGAGCCTTTTGTGGCATGGAAGAAGCAGATTGGCCGTCCGACAACAATGGTTGGCACCAGCGCTACCGGAACGACAGCAACGGCTATCAAGTCGTACATTCAGAATTACTACAGCTCGCATCCCAATTTGACCGACATTCTTCTGGTTGGCGATGTGAATCAGATACCGGGAGTGTATATCTCGGCCAACGGAGGCTGGAATCAGGATTATTCGGGCTATGGCGACTTGCAGTATGGCCAGCTGGCAGGCAATGACTATTACAATGAGGTTATAGTCGGCCGTTTCTGCTGCGAGACCGAGGCACAGGTGACCAACCATGTCAACAAAGTGCTGAACTACGAGAGAGATCTTGATGAAACTGCTACATGGCTTTCGGTAGGGCAGGGCGTCAGCAGGGACGAAGGTCCGGGCCATTTTGGCGAGTCAGACTATCAGCACATTGACAACATCAGAGACGATCTTTTGCTATACGGCTACACCACGGTGCATCGTGACTATCAGGGCGTAACAGGCGTGACTTCGAGCGCTGCCATGGTGAGCCAGCACATCAACGAGGGTGTGAGCATCATTAACTACTGCAACCACGGTAACATCACGCTTTGGGGAGTGTTCAGTTACAGCAACTCCAACGTCAACGCATTGACCAATGATTACAAGCTTCCGTATATCATTTCGGTGGCTTGCCTCAACGGAAAATACGACCACACCAGCGATTGCTTCGCCGAAGCTTGGATGCGTGCCACCAACAACACCAATGGCAATCCGACAGGCGCCATCGGCGGAATGTTCTCATACATTTCACAACCGTGGACTCCTCCGCAATATGGTCAGGATGAGATGGTTGACATCTTGGTTGAATCGTACAGCAACAATATCCGTCGCACTATGGGCGGAGTGTCAATCAACGGAAATATGAAGGTTTTGGACCTTGGTGCCTCGCAGAATGCGAATAAGGGCACTTACAATACATGGATTCTTTTCGGTGACCCGACTTTGACTCTGCGTAATGCTGTGCCTGCCGTGATGAGCGTTAATGCAGCCGCGACAATCAGCACAACGGCTACCAGCCTCAGTCTGAGCGCCACTAACGCTGACGGAGCTTTGGCCACCTTGTCGCGCGACGGCGAGATAATGGGCTCTGCTACAATCACCAACGGCAGCGCCACAATCAATTTCAGCGCACCTGGCACCTCGGGACAAGCTACTCTGACAGTGTTCGGATACAACAAAAAGACATTTGTAACCACAGTAAACATTACTTCGGGTGGCACTCCCGACCCGTTGAATGTCAATGTTTCGGCAACTGCTCCTGTGATTGCTCAGGGTGGCAACACTCAGCTCAATGCTGTGGCAACCGGAGGTTACGGCAATTACACCTACAGTTGGACACCGGCCGCATCGCTCAACAATCCTAGCATCGCCAATCCGGTGGCAACGCCGCAAAACACAACCACATACACTTGCACGGTTACTAGCAGTGGCATGACGGCGTCACAAACTTGCACTGTGACAGTTGTTAAAGCACCATCAAACCTTACTGCAACTGTGATCAACACCAACGGAGTGCGCCTCAACTGGACGGCAGCAAACCCTGTTACCAATTATACAGTTTACCGTAACAATGTCGCGGTGGCAAATGCAGTGACCGGCACCATGTGGACCGACACTAATTTGGCCCCGGGAACATACAATTACCAGGTAGCCACCAACTACAACAATGTGATGTCTCCGATGTCAAATACAGCCACGGTAACCATATTCGCTCCTCTTTCAGTGACGGCAAGCGCCAATCCACAAGAGATTGAGGTGGGCCAGACAACAACTTTGAGCTGCGTCTGTTCGGGCGGCAACGGCAACTACACATACTCTTGGACTCCAAGCGGTACGTTGGCCAATCCTAACGCGGCTACAACTGTCGCAACTCCTTTGGAGACAACGACATATACAATTACAGTTACTGCCGGCGACATGACAGCATCGGCCGGTGTTACAGTGGTTGTCAACGAGCCTCAGCCGGTGGTTTGCCCGGCGCCTGATAACTTCAAGGGTGAGTATTTCTGGGAAGACAACGAGTTTGGCGTGAAGTTGGAGTGGGATAGAGCCGTCTACGAATATACCCTCGACAGATTCGAGATTTACAGAAGTCTGGACGACGAAAACTACGAGCTGATCAAGCGTATTGTGAATACACCTTCTATCAGCCATTATGGCGCTATGGATTACGACTTTGACGAGCCAGGTGAGTATTATTACCGTATAATAGCTTTCTACCAGAACGACTGCCAGTCGGATCCGATTACCATTTTGGTGGATGTGACAGCGACAGGCGAAGCCTGGGCCGAAAAAGTGGCGCTTTATCCTAACCCTACATCGGGTAAAGTCAACATCAAGGCTGAATTGGTCAGACAAATCACGGTTTATAACACATTAGGTTGTGTTGTGATGAGCCAAACGGTTGACAGTGATGATGTTATGCTTGACATGAGCCAGTTTGAAAACGGTATGTATCTTGTGAATATACTGACAGATAACGGTGTTGTTGTCAGAAGACTCAATGTTATAAAATGAAGATAAAATTTATAGGCGCTGCACGCGAGGTGACAGGCAGTAAGCATTTGATCGTCACCGACAAAGGCAAGAAATTGTTGCTTGATTGCGGAATGTTTCAGGGTAAGGGTCTGGAAACCGATGCCATGAACCGCAATATCATGGTTGATCCAGAGGAGATTGACTGCATCATTTTGACTCATGCCCACATCGACCATTCTGGATTGATACCTTATTTCTATAAGAAAGGATTCCGCGGCTCGGTGATATGTACGCCTGAGACGCGCGAGTTGTGCTCCATCATGCTGCCCGACAGCGGTTTTATACAGGAAAGTGATACCCATTGGTTTAATAAAAAACGCTCGCGCCAAGGATTGAAACGCGTGGAGCCGATCTACACCGAGAAAGACGCCCGTGAATGTCTGCAGCTGTTTATCACCACCGAGGCAAACCGCCGTTTTTATATCGATAACAACATCAGCGTGAAGTTTTACAACACAGGCCATATGCTCGGCAGCGCCTGTGCCACTATCAGAATCGATGAGAACGGACATATCACACAGATTGGATATACAGGCGATATCGGACGCCAGTCGAACTATCTGTTGAAGCCGCCGGCGAGATTTCCGCAATGCGATTATCTTATCACGGAGAGCACCTACGGCGACAGGCTTCATGAAGATAAAGAAGACGCTGAAGCTAAGCTTTTGGAGGTAATCCATCACACTTGCGTCGAGAAGAAAGGCAAGTTGATCATACCGTCGTTTGCCATCGGCCGTACGCAGGAGATTGTGTATATTCTGAACAACTTTTACAACGCCGGTAAGCTGCCGCGCATCCCGGTTTATGTCGACAGCCCGTTGGCTACCAACGCCACCACCATCTTCAGAATGCACCTCGAAGAGTTCAACAAAGACGTGGCCGAGGTCTTGAGATACGACGACGACCCGTTCGGATTCAACAGCTTGCATTACATTACCAGTGTGGAGATGAGCAAGTCGTTGAACGAGACCAAGGAGCCGTGCATCATCATCTCGGCGTCGGGCATGATGGAGGCGGGTAGGGTGAAGCACCACTTGGCGAACAACATCGACAACCCTAAAAACTCGGTGCTTTCGATAGGTTATTGCTCTCCAACGACCTTAGGCGCTAGGATTTTATCCGGCGAGAAAGAGATTTCAATCTTTGGAATGCCGCACAAGGTGAACGCCGAGATTTACAGCATCGACACTTTCAGCGGTCACGGCGACTACAGTGAGATGTCGGAGTATCTGAAATGCCAGGATCCCGACAAGGTGAAGAAAGTGTTCATCGTGCACGGCGAGGCCAAGGTGCAGGAGACATACGCGAAATATCTGAAGAAAAACAACGGATTCAAAGATATTGTGATTCCGGAACCGGGGGAAACTTTTAAAATTTAGTTAGAAGTTAGCAGTTAGGAGTTAGAAGTTAATTCCTAACTCCTAACTAAAAATCTTGACATGTCAAGATTTTTTGTAATTTTGCAGCCCGAAAGGCGATTGTCGCAGGCTGGCGAAAGCCGGCGTGAGGAAAGTCGGGACAGCGCAGAGCACCATACTTCCTAACGGGAAGGCGTTGGAGACAACGACAGCAAGTGCCACAGAAAATTACCGCCATTAGCCCTGAGCATGTCGAAGGGTCGAAGGGTAAGGGTGAAAACGCGAGGCAAGAGCTCACGCGTTGCCATGGTGACACGGCAACGAGGTAAACCTTATGGGCTGCAAGACCAAATATACCGGTGTTTGAGGGCTGCTCGTCCGAGCCGGGAGGGTAGGTTGCTAAAGCCTGACGGTGACGTCAGGATTGGAGAAATGACAATCACTCAGCAATGAGTACAGAATCCCGCTTATGCCTTTCATTTTTTGCCTCTGGATTTTATGAATTCAGAGGCAAAAATTTTTACACTAAATCCTTTTTTAGCTCGTTATTTTTTCATAAATTCGCAAAAAATTTTTCAGTATGCCAAGTAGAGGAAAATTATTCATAATAACGCTTCTGTTGACTTTTGTAACAGCTTCATTATCAGCGCAAAAGAGGATTGATGGCTATGATCCCGAAGCCGTGTTTCAAGAGGCCAAGACTTTGTTCGACAACCAGAATTACAGCTCGGCCGCCGAGTTGTTTAACCGCTATCTGAGCATATGCGACGGACAGAGCGAGCAGAAGATGGTTGAAGCCCGTTTTTACGAAGCCGCATGCTCGTCGTACATGGGTGCGGGCGAGGAACAACTGATGCTGTTTTCAAAGGAGAATCCTACAAGCACATTGGCTCCGAAAGCCGACCTTCTCTACGCCAACACTCTGTTCAAAAACAGAAAATACCGCGACGCTCTGAAAAAATATGAAGTGATAAACGAAGATGCTTTGTCGAAGGAAGACAGGGCTGAGTTTTACTTTAAGAAAGGCCTGGCCTATTACCAGACCAACGACATCGACAAGGCGGCGCCTCTGTTTTACAAGGCCGTTTTTATGGATAGCCCTTATGGCGACGACGCCCGTTATTACTACGCTCACATTCAATATGTCAACAAAAAATACGACGAGGCGAAGTTTCATTTTAAAAAGATTGAGTCGTCGCCGAAATACAAGGATGTGGTGCCGCTTTATTTGATGCAGATAGATTTTGTAGAGGGCAACTACGCCACAGTGACTCAAGACGCCGACACTGTGCTGGCCGCCGCCGACAAGACACGCAAGGCTGAGCTGGCTTTGATAGTGGCTGAATCGTGGTACGAACAGCAGAACTATGCCAAGGCTTTGGAATACTACACTGTTGCACAAGAAAACAGCAAACGCCCCTTTGCTCGTGAGGTGGAGTTTCAGATTGGCTTCTGCAAGATGAAACAAGGCGACTACGAAGGCGCCATCACCAATTTCCAAAATGCCACCAAGAAACGCAACGACGACGAACTGGCGCAATACGCTTCGTATTATCTTGCGCAGTGCTACAGCCAGACCGGTCAGGACAAGTTTGCGCGCAACGCCTATCTGGTGGCGCATAAAACCGACTTTGACCACGAGATGAGCGAAGACGCACTGTTCAACTACGCCATGCTGAGCTTTATAAGCGGAGTTGATCCGTTCAATGAGGCTGTGACTCAACTTGACGAATACATCGGTAAACATCCCGATTCACCACGCAGGGACGAGGCCCGCCTGTTGGTGATACATTTGTATCTTAACAACAAAGACTACAACAAAGCCATACGCGCTTTGGAGAAATATCCCGATCTGAACGATGAGATGCAGGCTATTTATGCCCGCCTAACTTATGATATCGGAATTCAGGATTATAACGCATCCGACTATGACGGAGCCGTTTCATACCTGACCAAGACAGTCAACAACAAGAAAACACCTGCCACTGTCAAAGCCGAGGCTTACTACTGGCTGGCCGACAGCTATATGCAAAAGAAAGACAACGGCAATGCCGAGCGTTTCTTCGGCGCCTTTTTGAAGTCTGAAGGCTCGGGTCAGACCGATTTGATGCCATTGGCACATTACAATCTTGGGTATTTGGCCTATGCCAAGGGCAATTTCGCTAACGCCACCAAGGAGTTTAACTATTTCATCAACATGACTAACGGCGACAAACCGTATGAGTCGGATGCATGGATGCGCATTGGTGACAGTTATTTCATGGAACGCAACTATCAGAAGGCTATCAATGCATACGGCAACGCCATGAAGCTTGACCAGCGCAATGCCGACTATGCTCTGTTCCAGCAGGGAATGGGCCATGGCGCTATGGGCAATATGAACGCAAAGGTCAACAGCCTCGACCGTCTTGTTAAGGAGTACTCCACATCGTCGTTCTACGACAGGGCGATTTATGAAATCGGAATGGCTCATCTGAGCACCAAAGACCAGCGTTCGGCCATCGCGGCTTTCAGCAAACTGGTGAAAGACCGTCCGCGTTCGGCTTATGCCCGTCAGGGACAGATGAAGATAGGAATGTTGTATTACAACGACAATCAATATGACAATGCTTTGGCAGCATTGCAAAAAGTGGTGAAAGACTATCCGAATACCGAAGAGGCTCGCGAGGCGTTGAACATCATGCGTAACATTTACATGGAACAGAACAACACCTCCGAGTTTTATGCGTTTACCGGTGCCAATGGTATCGCAACCAGTGTTACCGAACAGGATTCAGTTTCGTTTGCCACAGCTGAGAATTTCTTCCAGCAAGGCCAGTATGAAAACGTCGTTAGTGCTGTCGATCAGTATATACAAAAATTCCCGCAGGGAGCTTATATGCTGAAAATCAATTACTACGGACAGACATCTTTGGAAAAACTGGGCCGTCAATCGGAAACCAAGCCGTATTTGGAATATATCATTGCGCAGCCCGACAATGATTACACCGACAATGCTCTGCTGAAGCTGGCCGCGATGGAGAAAACAGCCGGTGATTTTGCGAAGGCTAAAGCCTATTATCAAAGGCTGAGGCAGATTACCGAGAATCAGAAGCTGAAGATGCAGGCGATTGAAGGCGTGATGGAATGCAGCTATAAACTTGACGATTACGATGCGGCAATCGAATGTGGCAACGAGCTGTTGGCTATGACTGAGCTGTCAAAAGACAAGAAAAACCAGGCTAATTATTATGTCGGCATGTCGTTGTACAAAAAAGACGACTATCGTGGCGCGCTATCCAAGTTGGAAGCCTGCTCGCAAAAAGACCGCGGCGCTATGGGTGCTGAAGCGGCATACTATGTGGTGCTGACTAAATACAATCTGGGCAACCTGGATGAAGCCGAGGAAAGCGTGTTTTATATCTCCGACAATTTCAGCTCGTTCAGCTACTACGTGGCTATGTCGTTTGTGACGTTGAGCGATGTTTATGTGGCCAAGGACAATGTGTTCCAAGCCAAGGAGACACTCAAGAGCATTATCGACAACTATCCAGGCGGTGAGCCCAAGGAACTTGCTCAACAAAAGCTTGCGGCTATAGAGAAAGAAGAATTAAAGAATGAGGAGGATGCAGAATGAAAACAAAATCATTGATAATCAGTGTGCTGTTGGTTTTTGTAGGATTGGTTGCCAATGCGCAGCAGCATAACGAACAGGTGACAGTCGAAGGCTCGTACCGTCCGCAGATAAAGCGTTCCGAGCGTCTGCAGAAGACCCCTGAAACGCCTAAAAACGAGTTTAATATCCCCAATTACAAGGCCGAGGCGAAAGATTTCAATTACGGCTACAATATGGAAGTGGAGACTATGAGTGCCATCAACTATAAAGTTGAGTATGGTGTGGAAAGCAAAAACAACTTCCTTAAAGCCGGTCTTGGCACACGTTTGTCGCCTTTGTTCCTGTTCCGTCACTATTCCGACATCTCGCGTACCATGAGCCTCGGCGTTGGTGTGCGCCATTTCTCGTCGTGGCTTGATATGAGTGACTACAAGAAGTCGTCGTTTATGAATAATGGCTTCAACCTGATGACGGTCAACAAGTTCAAGTCGGGACAGTTGCGCGCTTTCGGCGACTACACATACGACATGTACCACCTGCGCGCCTATGACGATGCGGAGAATCCTAACGGACGCAATATCCACTCGTTCAATTTGGGCGCCAAATGGCTCGCCAACGGCACCAGCTACCGCAGTTTTTACCATGAGATTGGCGCCGACTATCGCGCCACATGGATAATGGGCGGCACGGTTGAGCATCAGCTGAACGGCAGTGTGCATTTTGCATATTCCGACAACTGGATCGGCAACAAAAAGGTCGACGACCTTCAGACAATAGCCACCGATGTGGAGATTAGCTACAATCATCTCGATCAAAGCCAGACATTGATTGCGGTCGATCCGTATTTCGCCATGAGCGGCGATTTCTACCATCTGCATCTTGGCGCCCGCATCGATTTCAAGACAGGCGGCAACATCAGCGTATATCCCGACGTAACAGGGAGCGTGTTCATACTTGACAATATGTTTGAGTTTTACGCCAAGTTTGGCGGGCGCTCAAAGATAAACACCTTTGCCGATATAGTGGCTGAAAACCCGTTTGTGACAACCAATTTCACCGGTTTCGGCGAGCTTGGATACGAAAAGACAGCCTTCGAATTTCAGGGTGGTGTGAAAGCCAAGATAGTCAACAATGTGGATGCGCATCTGGGTGTCCGTTACCGTAACATCAAAAACAGCGTGTTTTATGTGCCTGACACTGATTTCTACGCTGTGTATGATGAGGACGCGACGACATATCATCTGCAGGCTTTCGACATGGTGTTTATGGATAACAATGTGGTGAATTTTTTGGCCGATGTGAGGTGGAAAGCCATGGACAAGCTGAATCTGGCCGCTGAATTGTCAATCAACAGCTACACTTTGAAAAACACCAGCACAGAGCACCCTTGGTACAAGCCGGCATTCACCATGACTTTGCGAGGCGATTATCAACTGGATGAGACATGGAAATTCAACGCCGCCACCACCTTGTTGGGTAAGCGCTGGGCAATGGATTTGGATGGCAACAGCCAGCAGCTGAAGCCGGCCTTCGACTTCCAGGTGGGCGCTGACTATCAGATCCAGACGGATTTGGCGGCTTTTGCCGAAATTCACAATGTTTTTCATCAGAAATACCAGCTTTATTACAACTATCCGAGCGCTGGTTTTGAGCTTTTTGTCGGCTTGAAATACAAGTTCTGAAAACGGTGATTTCACGTGTTGAAAAATGACGGAAAATTTTTTATTTCTCGTCATTTTTTTCATTGTTATTTCAAAGAAATTTCTTAAATTTGCGAGGTTTTAGAATAATAGTAAATAATTGAAAGAATATAGTATAGAAAAATGACAGAAGAAGAAAAAATCCAGAATGCTGAGAGCAACTACGGTGCGAATAACATTCAAGTCTTAGAGGGTTTGGAGGCTGTGCGTAAGCGTCCTGCCATGTACATTGGTGACGTCAACGTGAGAGGCTTGCATCATCTCGTTTATGAGGTGGTTGACAACTGTATCGACGAGGCTATGGCTGGCTATTGTGACACAATTGATATCGAGATTTTGCCAGGCAATTCGATTTCAGTTGCCGATAACGGACGTGGTATCCCGACGGGTATGCACGAAAAGGAGAAAAAGTCGGCTCTTGAGGTTGTTTTGACAGTGCTTCACGCTGGCGGTAAATTCGATAAGAATTCATATAAGGTTTCGGGCGGTCTGCACGGCGTGGGCGTCAGCTGCGTCAATGCGCTTTCTAAGTATTTGAAGGCTGAGGTGCATCGCGAGGGCAAGGTTTTTGTGCAAGAATACGAATATGGCAAGCCGCTATACCCTGTGAAAGTGGTGGGTGAGGCTAGTGACCATGGCACGCGTATCACCTTTACGCCTGACGACAGCATTTTTATCACCAACGAGTATAGCTACGACATTCTCGCCGCACGTATGCGCGAGCTGGCATATCTTAACAAGGGCATAAAAATCACTCTTTCCGACAAGCGTATTGATCCTGAGACGGGCAATGAAGGTAAGAGCGACGAGTTCCATTCAATGAACGGCCTCATCGATTTCATCAACTATCTTGATGAAAACCGCGAAAAGCTCACTCCCGAGCCGATTGCAATTCAGGGTGAAACAGACAATGTGCCGGTCGAGATTGCTTTGGAATACAACACTTCTTATTCAGAAAATTTACACTCATACGTCAACAATATCAATACTCACGAAGGCGGTACACACTTGGCCGGCTTCCGTCGTGGATTGACTAGAACTTTGAAGGCTTATGCCGACAAGGAAGGTATGTTCTCGAAGCTGAAATTCGAAATCAACGGCGACGACTTCCGTGAAGGCCTGACAGCTATCATCTCGGTGAAAGTTCCTGAGCCACAGTTCGAGGGCCAGACCAAGACCAAGCTCGGCAATAACGAGGTGATGGGTATAGTTGATAAAATTGTGAGTGAGCATCTGGCAAACTACCTCGAGGAACACCCGAAAGAGGCTAAGATGATTGTCGACAAAGTCGTTTTGGCTGCTACAGCACGTCACGCCGCCCGAAAGGCACGTGAACTTGTGCAACGTAAAGGCGCTTTGTCGGGCGGCGGACTCCCGGGCAAGCTGGCCGACTGCTCGGAACGCGATCCTGAACTCACCGAGCTTTATCTCGTGGAGGGTGATTCGGCAGGCGGCTCGGCAAAACAGGGCCGTGACCGTAAGTTCCAGGCTATACTTCCTTTGAGAGGTAAGATTTTGAACGTCGAGAAGGCAATGCAACACCGTGCTTTCGAGAGCGAGGAAATCAGAAATATCTACACCGCACTTGGCGTGACTATAGGAACCGAAGAAGACAGCAAGGCATTGAATATTGAGAAGTTACGTTACCACAAGATCATCATCATGACCGATGCTGATGTGGACGGCAGCCACATTTCAACTTTGATTTTGACATTCTTCTATCGTTACATGCCTGAACTTATCGAGAAAGGTTACGTCTATATCGCGACACCGCCGTTATATCTCGTAAAGAAAGGTAAAAAGGAAAAATACTGCTGGACCGAAGAACAGCGTATTCAGCTTCTCGAAGAAATGGGCCAGGACGCTCACGTGCAGCGTTACAAAGGTCTTGGTGAGATGAATCCTGAGCAGCTCTGGATGACAACCATGAATCCTGAGTTCCGTACCTTGCGTAAGATTCATATCCAGAACGGCGCCGAAGCCGACTACATCTTCTCGATGCTGATGGGTGACGAGGTGGGTCCGCGCCGCGAGTTTATCGAGCAAAATGCCACATACGCTAATATTGACGCATAATATTTTCAGATTATGGATAATCAACTTGATATTTTAACAAAGAAAATCTACGACCGTGGTGTCGAAAAAGCCAATCACGACGCTGTGGAGATCGTGGAAAATGCCAAGAAAGAGGCTGAAAAGATTCTCAACGACGCTAAGGCTGAGGCTGAACGCATTGTAAACCAAGCGAATAAAGAAGCCGATGAGCTTAAAACCAAGGTCGCTGCCGATGTGAAAATGGCCGCCACACAGAGCATTGCCGTCACCAAGCAGGAAATTGAGAAGCTTGTGGTGACAAACGCCGCCGAACAAGGCGTGAAGGCATCACTCAGCTCGGCCGACTTCGTTAAAGAACTGGTTAAAGACATAGTCAAGGCATTCAATCCTGACAATGCATCGCCTGTGGCGCTTGACATGATACTTCCTGAATCGCTCAAGAAAGATGTGGAACCTTTCGTGAAGAATGAAATCGGCCAAATGTTCAAAGCTGAAGTTAGGGTAGAGTTCTCAAAGAAGATGAACGGCGGTTTCAAGGTGGCTCCGCAGGGCGGCGGCTATCTTATCAGCTTCACCGATGACGAGTTTACACAGCTCATCTCCAACTACCTGCGTCCGGCAACAAAGAAAATCCTTTTCGGCTAATGGATAACTATGTTTATATAGTAGCGAGTTTGCCGGAGTTGACCGCTGGTTTCGAGAATACGAGTTTCGACTATGCTGCCACAAAGGAGTCGATTGTTGAGCTTCTCTCTGAAAAAGATCGGGAGCTGGTTGAACTTTTTGAGGAAGGCTTCAACGAGGAGATACTTGGCGCTGAGTTTTACACGAAAGCTGCCGAAAGCAAGAATCGCTTCATCCGCGAATACTTCGACTTCGACGGTAGGCTGCGTAATATGAAGGTGGCATATCTGGCCAAGCGTCTCGACAAGAAAGGCGAAGATTATTTCGTTGAGATGCCTGAAGCTGATTTCGAAGAATACCAGCAGATTAAGGATATTCTTGAAAACGCCGACTTTGTGCAGCGCGAGCAGAAAATGGACGAGCTTAAGTGGGAGAAAGCCAGCGATATCGCGCGAATGGATTATTTCAACATGAACGCCATCCTCGCATTTATGGCAAAAGCCAAGACAGTGCAACGCTGGGCTGAGCTTGACCCTGTGAAAGGACAGGAGATGTTTGAGAAACTGGTGAAAGAAGTTCGGGGAACTTTCGATAATAAGTCTTTAGTCTTTAGTCGTTAGACTTTAGACAAAACTACTAAAAACTAAAGACTAACAACTAAAGTCTAAAAATAAAAAAGTATAATATGACAACAGGAAAAGTTACAGGAATCATAGCAAACCTGGTCACTGTCGAGGTGAACGGGCCTGTGGCACAAAATGAAATCTGCTTTATCGACTTGAATGGAGTCAAGTTGATGGCGGAAGTCATTAAGGTGAACGGCAACAAAGCTTCCGTGCAGGTATTTGAGAGCACTCGCGGATTGCAGGCAGGTTGCCTTGTGGAATTTCAGGGCTACATGCTTGAGGTGACCTTGGGACCTGGCTTGCTTTCGAGTAATTTCGATGGCCTTCAAAATAACCTCTCCACCATGGAAGGCGTCTTCCTCAAGAGAGGCGAGTACACCAAGCCGTTGGATGAAAACAAACTTTGGGACTTCACACCAATAGCGAAGGCTGGCGACCAGGTGATTGCCGCCGACTGGCTGGGTGAGGTGAAAGAAGGCTGGCTGCCTCATAAAATCATGGTGCCGTTCTCGTTTGAGGGCACTTACACCGTGAAAAAGGTGGCTGAGGCCGGTCAATATAAAATTACAGATACAATCGCAGTGTTGACTAATGCTGACGGTGAAGATGTCAATGTGACGATGATGCAAAAATGGCCGGTGAAAGTGGCTGTTGGCGGCTACGTCGAGAAACCGCGTCCATTCAAAGTGATGGAGACAGGTGTACGTACCATCGACACACTGAACCCTATCGCGGAAGGCGGCACAGGCTTCATCCCTGGGCCTTTCGGATGCGGCAAGACAGTGCTTCAGCATGCTTTGGCTGAGCAAGCCGATGCCGATGTCATCATCATGGCGGCCTGCGGCGAGCGTGCCAACGAGGTGGTGGAAATCTTTACTGAATTCCCGGAATTGAAAGACAAACATACCGGTCGCAGCCTGATGGAGCGTACCATTATCATCTGCAACACTTCCAACATGCCGGTGGCAGCCCGTGAGGCTTCGGTTTACACCGCCATGACACTTGGTGAATACTACCGCGCCATGGGAATGAAGGTGTTGCTGTTGGCCGACTCCACATCACGTTGGGCTCAGGCATTGCGTGAGATGAGTAACCGTTTGGAAGAGCTTCCTGGTCAGGACGGCTTCCCGGTCGATTTGTCGGCTATCATCTCCAACTTCTATGCCCGTGCAGGTTACGTTAAGTTGAACAACGGTGCTAGCGGTTCAATCACCTTCATCGGAACGGTGTCGCCTGCTGGCGGTAACTTGAAAGAGCCTGTCACCGAGTCGACAAAGAAGGCTGCACGTTGCTTCTACGGATTGTCGCAGAACCGCGCCGATAAGAAGCGTTATCCGGCTGTCGACCCTGTCGATTCATATTCAAAATATCTCGAATACCCTGAAATTATTGAATATCTCGACAATAAGATTGAAAAAGGCTGGGTTGACAAAGTCACAAAGACAAAATATATCATCCGTAAGGGTAAAGACGCCTACGAGCAAATCAACATCTTGGGTGACGACGGCGTGCCGATGACATACCATGAGCAGTATTGGAAGTCGGAACTCGTCGATTTTGTAATCTTGCAGCAGGACGCATTCGACGACATCGACGGTTGCTCGCCATTGGAGCGTCAGAAGTTTATGCTTGACTTGGTGCTTGAAATTTGTGACAAGTCGTTCAAATTCAATAATTTTGAGGAATGCACCACTTATTTCAAAGGCTTGATAAACATCTGTCGTCAGATGAACTATGCTGAGTATAAGTCGGAATCATTTGAAAAATATCTTGGACAGTTAAAGGAGGAACTTAAACATGAGTGAGAAAGCCTTTCAACGTATATATACAAAGCTGACTGCCATTACCAAGGCAACTGTAACCCTTGAGGCTCAGGGAGTTACTAATGATGAACTTGCTTTGGTAGCAGGTCGTCTGGCTCAGGTGGTGAAAATCAAGGACAAGAGCGTAACCTTGCAGGTGTTCGGCGGCACTGAGGATATCCCGACCAACGCTGAAGTAACCTTCTTTGGCGAACCGCCGTCACTGAATGTTAGCGACGACCTCGCTGGTCGATTCTTCAACGCTTACGGTGAGCCTATCGACGGCGGCCCAGCGGTGGAAGGCGAGAAACGCCAGATTGGCGGTCCTTCGGTGAACCCGTACAAACGTCGTATGCCGTCAGAGCTGATTCCTACTGGTATCGCAGGCATCGACTTGAACAACACACTTGTTTCAGGCCAGAAGATCCCGTTCTTCGCCGACCCCGACCAGCCGTACAACAAGGTGATGAGCATGGTGGCCCTTCGCGCCGATGTCGATAAAATCATTCTTGGCGGAATGGGATTGTCGAACGACGATTACCTCTTCTTCAAAAACGAATTCGAAAGCGCCGGTGCATTGCATAAGATTGTAAGTTTTGTGAACACCACCGACCAGCCGCCTGTTGAGCGTTTGTTGGTGCCTGACATGGCATTGACAGCCGCCGAGTATTTCGCTGTCGATAAAAACGAGAAAGTGCTTGTGCTGCTTACCGATATGACTCTTTACGCCGATGCTTTGAGTATTGTGTCGAACCGTATGGACCAGATTCCTTCGAAGGACTCTATGCCTGGTTCACTCTATTCGGATTTGGCCAAGATCTACGAGAAGGCTGTGCAGCTTCCTGATGGCGGATCAATCACCATCATTGCTGTCACCACCTTGAACGACGGCGATATCACACATGCTATCCCTGACAACACCGGTTACATCACCGAAGGACAGCTGTTCCTCCGTGCCGATGCCGATTCAGGCAAGGTCATCGTCGACCCGTTCCGTTCGCTGTCACGTTTGAAACAGCATGTTCAGAACAAGAAGACCCGTGAGGATCACAGCGCAGTGATGAATACATCGGTGCGTCTGTATGCCGATGCCGCCAATGCCAAAACCAAGCTGGAAAACGGTTTCGACTTGAGTGACTACGACCTCCGCTGCCTCGACTACGCCAAGGAATATGCCACCCGACTGCTCGCCATCGACGTCAACATCCCTATCACAGAGATGCTTGACACCGCTTGGGAACTCTTCGGAAAATATTTCACCAAGGCCGAGACCGGTCTGAAGGAAAAATTGATAGAAAAATATTGGAAGGGCGAAGCCAAATAACTGTTAACTGTAAACTATAAACTGTAAACTGTAAACTGTAAACTGAAAATATGGCTATTAAGTTCCAATATAACAAGACCTCGCTGAACGAGCTTAACAAGCAGCTCAAGACGCGTACCCGTGCCTTGCCGACGCTTAAGAGCAAGGAGAGCGCGCTGCGTCTGGAGGTGAAGAAGGCTAAAAAGCATTCGGAGAGTCTTGTTTCACAACTGGAGGCCGAACTACGTTCGTATGAGTATATGGCCCGGCTTTGGAATGAATTTGAGCCAGGACTGATATCGGTGACCGATGTCAAACTGAAGACCGTGAAGGTGGCTGGCGTGCCGGTGCCGGCGCTGGAGGAGGTGATTTACGATGTGAAAGACATCAACCTCTTCACCAAGCCGATGTGGTATGCCGACGGCGTCCAAATCCTGAAAAGTCTTGCGCAGCTTGGCATAGAATCGGAGGTTTATGTGGAGGTGAGTCGTGTGCTTGACTATCAGCGCAAGAAGACCACACAGAAAGTCAACCTTTACGAAAAGGTGCAGATACCTGGCTATAACGAAGCCATCCGTAAGATAAAACGATATATGGAGGACGCTGAGAACCTTGACAAGGCTTCGCAGAAAATCGTGAAAAACAAACATATCCTTGAGGAGGAGGAAGAGTATGGTAACTGAAATGACGAAATATAACTTCATCCTCATGAGCGGCGACGAGGATGCTTTCCTCAAGAAGCTCCAAAGCGTGGGAGTGGTTGATATAACACGTTCTGTAAAACCGGTTGACGAGAAGTCGGAAAATCTGTCTTCACGTGCCGGTGTTTACCGCAAAGCTTTGTCATTGCTTAAGGATGTGACACCTGCCGAATTCGCCGACAAGACTGAGGGCGACCTCGCCGACAGCGTGGTCGAGACTGTCAACGAGATAGAAACGGCCAATAATCAGTTGTCACAGCTTTACAAGGAACTCGAGGAGCGCAAGCCTTGGGGGCAGTTCGATACCGCAAACATTGAAAAATTGAATGCTTGCGGACTGAAACTGCATTTCTACAAGGTGAAAAGTTCCAATTTTGATCCTCTGTGGAAAGAAAACTACGCTCTAAGCGAGATATCATCCGACGGCACGACTACTTATTTTGTAATCGTGTCAGACAGTGAAGATTACGATTTTCCGTTGAAGGAAATGCCGGCTCCTGAAGGCGATTTCAAGGAGATAGAAAAGGCTATCGACAAGCTTGGTTACGAGATTGAGAAGAAAAACCGTCATCTGGCCGAGCTGAAATGCCACGAAAAAGACATTCAGAAAGAGTTGGATAAACTGTTGCTGAATCTTGATTTGTATCTGGCTCATATGTCGGGAACCAAAGCGGCTGCCGATTATATCACGGTGTTCGAAGGTTTTGCGCCTACCGACAACGATGCGGCGGTCAAAGAAATGCTTGATAGAGAAGGAGTGCTTTATTTGGTTGACAAAGCCAAAGTTGATGACAATCCGCCTATCAAGTTGAGAAACAACAAGTTCGTCTCGATGTTCGAGCTTTTGACCGATATGTACGGTCGTCCGAAATACAACGAATTCGATCCGACGGTGTTCATTTCAATCTTCTTCATGCTGTTCTTCGCATTCTGCATGGGCGACGCAGGCTACGGCTTGGTGCTTATCGGTGCAGGCTTGGCGTTGAAGAAGATGATGCCCGACATCGCCAAACTTGGTGTGGTTTTGGGCATTGCGACGACAGTGATAGGATTGCTGTTCCACACTTTCTTCTCGACCGATATGCTCACTTGGAGCTGTATTCCTGACGTGGTGAAGAAATGTATGGTTCCAACTGAAATCGCGGGCTTCGACGGCACTATGGTGCTGGCAATTATTGTCGGTATCGTTCACATCTGCCTTGCGATGATAGTGAAGACGTACCAGGCAACGAAAGTCAAAGGCATTGCCAACTCGCTTGGAACCTGGGGTTGGACGCTGCTTATAGTGGGTGGCGTGATAGTCGGTGGTTTTTCACTCATCGGCGTGATGGATTCAAATGTGACAAAATGGATCATTATCATCATTGGCATCTTATCGGCATTGGGTATTTTCTTCTTGAACAACATACACAGAAACCCGTTGGCGAACTTTGGCGTTGGACTTTGGGATACTTATCAGATGGTTACAGGTTTGCTCGGCGACGTGCTCAGCTACCTTCGTCTGTATGCTCTCGGTTTGGCGGGCGCAAAGCTCGGCGAAGCGTTCAATGCCATTGGCGTTCAGGCACTTGGCGATGGCGGAACGGGCTGGATAGCCTTCATCATCATCGTGGTGATTGGACATGTATTAAACGTCGCGATGTGTGTGCTCGGTGCCTTTGTGCATCCGTTGCGACTCAATTTCCTTGAATTTTTCAAGAATTCAGGCTATGAAGGTACTGGACGAAAGTATAATCCATTGAAAGAATAAACCACCCCGTCATTTCGACCGAAGCGTAGCGGAGTGGAGAAATCTCAAATAAAATGAAATATTAAATGTTAAATTAAAAATTATAGATTATGTTAGCAACAATTTTAGGTTATGTCGGTTTGGGTCTGGTTTTGGCCCTTGCAGGTATCGGAAGTTCAATAGGCACATCAACAGCTGGCAATGCTGCTGAAGGCGGTCTTAAGAAACGTCCTGAGGCATCAGGTAACTTCATGGTTTTGTCGGCACTGCCGGCCACCCAAGGTATCTACGGTTTTGTGGCATTCTTCATGCTCCTGAGCAAGATGAAAGCAAATCCTGAGATGGGTCTTGTGATTTTCGGTGTCGGCCTTTGCGTTGGCTTGGTCTGCATGATTTCAGCCATCCGTCAGGGTCAGGTCTGCGCCAACGGTATTGTGGGCGTCAGCCAGGGACACGATGTGTTTACCAACACCCTTATCTACGCCGCTCTCCCTGAATTCTACGCGATTTTGGGCTTGGTCGGCGCTTTGATGGTGTAGTTTTTAAGAAGACAGAAGTAAGAAGACAGAAGTAAGAATGTAGAGACGTGCCGCAGGCACGTCTCTACATATATGTGTTAATCGTTTCTACAATAACGACAATTATGAGAAAGCATTGGATCGACAATTTGCGCTGGGCTACAGTGCTTTTGGTGCTGCTTTACCATGTGGTTTATTTTTACAACAACAAAGGCGTTTTCGGCGGCATCGGTGGGTTTGGCGAGTATCCTGCAAATAAGCAATATCAGGATGTGCTGATGTATATTTTGTATCCGTGGTTTATGCCGCTGTTGTTTTTGCTGGCGGGTATCAGCTCGCGTTATTCGTTGGAAAAAGTCTCTGCAGGTCAATGGTTTAAATCGAGAACAAGAAAACTTTTAGTGCCTGCGACCATCGGTTTGTTCGTGTTTCAGTGGATGACAGGTTATTTCAATACCCATGTCAGTGGTGTCGATATGTTGGCTCAAGTTCCACAGCCTGTCAAGTATCTTATCTGGTCGGTGAATGGCATCGGACCACTTTGGTTCATACAGGATTTGTGGCTGTTCTCTTTGATTTTGCTCATCATCACGGCGATAGATAAAAACGGCCGTTTCCACAGCTGGTGTGGTAAGATAGCATCTGGCAAATATGGCATGGCGTTGATCGTTCTCCTTGTTTTCCTCTTCTGGCTTGGCGAGAAAACCCTCATCATGGAGCCACGCGTACAGTCGCTCGACGGACTTTACAACCTCTACAAACCGGTGTTTTACTTCATCGTCTTCATGATGGGATACCTTGTGTTCTCTCACGATAAGGTGCAAGAAACTCTGGGTAGGTTCTGGGCTCCGATGATGCTGTTCGCTGCCGTTGCAGGTGCGGTGCTGGTTGTCACCACTTTTGGACAAGACAACACCACGCCGAGATATCTCAGCAGTCCGCTCAACAACCTCTACGGTTGGCTGATGTGCCTTGCGATGATGGGCTGGTTCAAGGCAAAGTTCGACCGCACTGGAAAGTTTGCCGGATATATGACGAAATCCAGCTTCGGTCTCTACATCGTTCATTATCTGGTGATTGCAAGCATTGGTTCATATATGTATTTCAATATGCGAGGACAGCTTCCGCCATTTGCGATGTATCTCATCCTGACGGTAGCGGTGTTTGCGATTTCACCCGTGCTTTATGAAGTATTACACAGAATTCCGTTTATCAGATGGTGTGTTATTGGAGAAAAGAAAAATAAATAATGGAAACAGAAAGAATTCTACTCCGTCCTTGGCTTGATAGTGATGCCGAGGCGCTTTTCAAATATGCTTCCGATCCTGATGTGGGACCTCGAGCAGGATGGCCGCCGCATAAAAGCGTGGAGGAGAGCTTGAAAATTATCCGCACAGTTTTTAGCGGTGAAGGTATGTGGGCTGTAGAGTGGAAGGAGACCGGCGAGCCTATCGGATGTGTTGGATATTTACCGGCTTCTGTATCGAACTTGAAAATAAAAGATGATGAAGCCGAAGTCGGTTATTGGATTGCCAAGCCGTATTGGGGAAAAGGCATCTGCACCGAGGCGCTGCGCCTTGTTATAGATTATTGCTTCAACGTGAAAAAATTCACCACACTGTGGGGTGACTATTTTCCGGAAAACCCTGCCTCTGGCAAGGTGATGGAGAAATGCGGGTTTAAAGATACAGGCATTGAAACCGTTTGTCCGAATCTCGTAGTCGGCGCTGACCGACCGGTAAAAGTGATGAAACTAGAAAATAAAACGATATGAAAAAACTGTTTTTAATACTCTTTTCAGCCTGCTTGCTGGCATCGTGCAGCTCGCCTAAAGTCGATGGCCATTACAAATACCAGCATGGCTGGAATTACGACATCGCTGAAGGTCATGTCGATGTGCACGAGACCGGCACCATGGATTTTTATGCTGATGGAAGTGCAATGGATTCTGCAAATCAGGTTTATAAGGTGATGCTAAACGAAGGCGGCACTGTGACTTGGGTGTTTAACTACATCAGTCCGAGCCGTTGGCGTGTTGAAGGCGATGATTTCTATTTTTCAGGCGATGAAGCAAGTTTCCGCATGGAATTGCTTGAGGCTAAAGGAGATGGCTGTGGTGAAGAACGAGAACTGGCTGAGTGTATAGTGAAAAAAGTGAGCGGCAGCATCGGTCGCGAAACCAAGTTCAATCTGGCAAAGCTGACAAAAAACGAGCTTGTTTGGAGCTACACCTACAAAGACGGTCACACCGACACCTGGGAGTTTTATCGATAATTATAAAGAAAGATGAATAAAGTCAGAATCACAGCCATCAGGCAGACTGTTTATCACGATTTGATGAGCAAATATGAAAACCCAATCGAGCACACTTGTGATGTTAAAGAAGGGCAGCAGTGGATTTCTGTTGACGGGAAATGTCCTGAGGGGCTTTGCCCGTCGGCTTGGGGCTCGATGCGCGAGTTCGTGGAGTCGTTGGCAAGGGGAGAAGGTAACTTCTACGACGGCTGGATGCAGAACCCGATGAGCGCGATGATCAGCTGCAACGACGGTTTCCGGCCGTTTAGCTTCTATATCGAGGTGGTGGAATGAACTAGGCCGTATGTCCTCAAAATCCTGTCTCTTTCCCTGAAATCTTTAATGATTTCAACATTTTTGAATCCTTTTCCAATGCAGAGATTTTTCATCTCGGTTCCGAATTTCTCATTTATTTCGAACCAAACCTCACCATCAGATTCCAAAGTTTTTTGTGCGAATTCGAGAATTTTTCTGTAGAAAATCAAAGGGTCATTATCGCTGACGAATAAGGCAGTGGATGGCTCATAATCCAGAACGTTTGCACGCATTTCAGATTTCTCGCTTTCGCAGACGTAGGGCGGGTTGCTGACGATGATATCGAATTTGCTTTCAAGCAATTCTTGGTTTTTAGGATTTAAAATGTCATCTTTTATGAAATTGACATTAACGCCATTGGTTTCGGCATTCTTTTTCGCCACTTCCAATGCCTTTTCAGAAACATCAACTGCTGTTACGACGCTATTTTTCAATGACTTGGCAAGGCTAATGGCAATGCAGCCGCTGCCGGTGCCGATGTCAAGGATAGTAATATTTGCCGGAGATTTCTCCACTACCATCTCGCTACGTTCGATGACCGGTCGAAATGACGTTGAGGAAGGATTAACTGCTAACTGACAACTGCTAACTGCTAACTTATTAACTAATTCTTCCGTCTCCGGTCTCGGAATCAGCACGTTTTCATCAACAAAAAACCGCATTCCGCAGAAATCAGTCTCGCCCAAAATGTATTGAACGGGTTTGTTTTTCAGCAGTTCCTTCACCGCAAAATGCAATGTCAGCATTTCTGATTCGCTCAAACGCAGCTCGGGTTCTAACGCAATTTTCACTCTGTCGATGCCGAAATAATGTTCCAACAGAATCATTATCAATGCATTAGCCTCGTTGGAGCCGTAAATCTTCTCCAACTCGCTTACATAATACTTCCGACAATCACGAACTAAATTTGATGACGTTTTCATACCACAAAAATAGCAAAAAGTCTTTAGTCTTTAGTTCTTAGTCTTTAGTTTTTGGAAGAATTAATACTAAAGTCTAAAGACTAACGACTAAAGTCTTGAAAAATTTATTATTTTTGCATCATGTTATTCGAGGATTCATATAAAATCGTGACCACAAAAGGCGAGGGGCTTTATAAAGAAAAAGGCTCCAAGTTTATCGCCGAGGCGTTTCCGGTGTATAGCGAGGCCGAGGTGAAAGAGCGTGTTGCCGAAGTCAAGAAGAGGTATTTCGACGCCAAGCACCACTGCTATGCCTTTATGATTGGTCCCGACAAGGCGTGCTATCGCTCGAGCGACGACGGCGAACCTTCAGGCACCGCCGGCAAACCTATTTTGAATCAGATTCTTTCAAAAGATGTCACCAACGTCTGCGTTGTGGTGACGCGTTACTTCGGTGGTCAACTGTTGGGTGTGCCTGGTCTTATAAACGCCTACAAAACCTCGGCACGCGAAGCGCTTGACAACTGCACCATTGTTGAAAAAACCATTGACGAGGTTTACAGCCTTGAGTTTGACTATCCGCTGCTCAACGAGGTGATGCGAATCCTTAAAGATGAAAATCTCGAGCAGCAGAACCCGAAATTTGAGCTTCGTTGTTATCTCGAAATCTCAATCAGGCAAAGCGATTCCGATAGAATAATAGAGAAAATCAAACGTCTTTACGGAGTGGATGTAAAATACCTTAAAACCAAATAATAATCAATAAATTAACTTGTTTTTTGCATTGATTTTGGGCTTTCGCTCGTAATTTAAACACTTATTTTTTAAAAATCAATACAAAAAAAATATTTTTATTCACTTTTTTATGTTGATATTTGTGCAAAGAATTTTGCTGAAAACGGCATTTGTAAAACTTTGATATTTAGTTATTTATAAACGAAGGTGAATAAGAATTTGTTAGAATTGTGGGATGCGTGTCTGGCAATGATTCGGGAGAACGTCCAGCCGCAGGCTTACTCGACCTGGTTCGAGCCAATCAAGCCTGTCGACTACCGTAACAACCTCCTGACCATTCAGGTGCCATCTGAATTTTTCTACGAATATCTTGAAACTCATTACATTAAAGTGATGAAGGCCACCATTCGCAAGGTGCTGGGCCCGGAAGGCAAACTCGAATACAGCATCATGATGGATAACGATGTCAATCGTCCGTTGGTGGTGAAACAGCCGTCTGTCGACCGCACCAATACCAAAAATCCGCCCAAACAGATACAGATAGATTTCGACAAACCGCAGAACACCATGCCGAATCCGTTTGTATTGCCGGGCATTAAAAAAATCAACATTGAGTCGAACCTCAACGAAAACTACTGCATGGAGAATTTCGTCGTTGGCGAGTGTAACCGTGTGGCATATGAGGCTGGTTTGGCCATAGCTAAAAACCCAGGTCGAACCTCGTTCAATCCAATGTTTGTTTTCAGCCCGACTGGAATGGGTAAGACTCATGTGTGCCAGGCTATCGGCTTGGAAACCAAGAAGTTCCATCCCGAGCTTACGGTGTTGTATGTCAACGCTGAACAGTTTCTGATGCAGTTCCAGGCCGCATGCCGCAACAACAGTTCCAAGAGCAGCCGTGACGATTTTGTGCATTTCTATCAGATGATAGACGTGCTCATAATCGACGATATTCAGTATCTCTCGGGCAAGCCCAAGACTCAGGATACCTTGTTCCATATATTCAACCATCTGCAGCAGACCGGCAAGCAGCTTATCTTTACATGCGACAAGCCACCAGCGGAGCTTAAGGATATGGAACAGCGCCTTATCTCGCGTTTCAAATGGGGATTGTCGGCCGAAATGACCCTTCCCGACGTTGAAACCCGCCGCAACATTCTCAAACGCAAAGCCTACAACGAGGGCGTTGATTTGTCGGATGAAGTTGTCAATTATATTGCGGAGCATATCAAGACAAATGTACGTGAAATGGAGGGATTCCTCATTTCGCTTATCGCACAGTCGTCGCTAAACCGCAAATCAATCACCATCAACTTGGTCAAACAGATGGTGGAGCGCTTTGTCAACAACTCCAACCACGAAATCACTATCAGTTATATAATCAGCACTGTGTGTGAGGAAATGGGCACTTCACAAGCCGACTTTTTCACATCGACACGTAAACGCAACGTGGTCCAGGCCCGCCAGCTGTCGATGTATTTCGCCAAGAAATATACCAAGGCGTCGCTTAATATCATAGGTGAGCAATGCGGCGGCAAAGACCATGCCACAGTGATACACTCGCTGAAAACAGTGGCCAATCTTCTTGACACTGATAAACAGTTCCGCGCCGTAGCCGACACTATAGAGCAGAACTTTAAATAAGCTATGAATCAACAGTTTGGAAAATTATACCTGGTGCCGACATTGCTTGGAGCGACCTCGGCCGAACAAGTCATTCCCGCCGGAACGCTTGATGTGGTGAGGACACTGCGCTTTTTTGTTGTGGAAAACGTGCGCACAGCCCGTCGCATGCTCAGCAAAATGCATATGCCTTGCCCGATAGATGAGCTTACTTTTGTGGAGCTCGATAAACACAATCCTGAAAATCCCGATTTGATGACATATCTGGGAGAGGCCCTGGGCGGCCACGATGTAGGGTTGATGTCGGAGGCTGGTACTCCCTGCGTGGCCGATCCCGGAGCGCTCATTGTAGAGCTTGCGCATCAGGCCGGGATACAAGTTGTTCCGCTGACAGGTCCGAATGCGATGATACTGGCACTGATGGCGTCGGGTTTCAATGGGCAGTCGTTCTGTTTTCATGGTTATCTGCCGATTAAGAATCCTGAGAGAATCCAAAAAATCAAATCACTTGAACGTCAGTCACTTACAAACAACGAAACCGAACTGTTTATTGAGACGCCGTTCCGCAACAACGCCATGATAGACGAGCTGGTGAAAAACTGCCATCCGACCACCATGCTCTGCGTGGCAAGCGACATTACCATGGAAGATGAGAAAATCGTCAGCAAACCTATATCCGATTGGAAAAAAATAAAAGAATACGACTGGAATAAAAAACCGGCCGTATTCTTGATCTATTGTCCGAAATTCCGGAAAAAATATTAATGTAATGGCGAATCATCATTCGCCCCTACAAATCATATTAATTTCCTTAACATCGTAAATATTGATTGTTCCGCCGCTTGGAATTTGCCGTCGGCGAAGAACACCTTCTTCATTTTGTCGAACAGGTTTTGACGGTCGAGTTCATCCTTGATATACAATTTCTTACATTCCTGGATGGTGTTAATCCTTTCGAGGTCGTTGTCGGCCTCGAAGCCGTTGTAAACCTTTACGAACATTTGAGGATCACTGCCTACGCCCATCGCGATAAGCTCCTGCCTGGTGATGTTGAAATCGGCATTGGCTGCGATAAACAAGCAATAAATCTCGAATTCTTCTTTTGTCAAATTTTTCATAAATGATTATTATTTTATTTTCGAATATAGGGACGCACGAGTGCGTCCCTTCTCTAAACTTTAAACTCTAAACTAGAGTTACGCGGTAACGCGTTCAAGCCATTTCACCATGCCGAACATCACCGACATCGAGACCACGCAGATTGCGAGGAACACTCCCCAGCATACCCAGATGTCCCAAGCATTGTACATGAGAGGTCCGACAAAGATGAACAGGTTGCCGATTGCTGTAGCGCCGAGCCACAAACCCTGGCACAAGCCAACCATGTGACGTGGAGCCACCTTCGAAACGAATGAAAGTCCGAGAGGTGAGATGAACAACTCGGCAACTGTGAGGAAGAAGTAAGTCACGATAAGTACCCATGGTCCTGATTTTGCGAGGCCGTTGGCTGCTCTTGTCGCTGCGTCCATTGCGCGGAACTCGTCGCCTGAAGGATAGTTGCATGAAATTGAAAGCACCAACAGGAAGAGGTATGCCAAACCTGCGATACCCATACCGTAAGCGATCTTGCGAGGTGTTGAAACGCCTTTGCCTTTCTTGACGAGCCATGCGAAAATAGCCATGACTAAAGGTGTTAATATAATGACGTACAATGGGTTAAGTGACTGCCAAATTTCAGGCGCGAAGAAGTCGGTCACCACGAAGTCGCGGGCCAATAATGTCAGTGACTGGCTGTTCTGGTGGAACGAGAGCCAGAAGAAGATGGCGATGCCGAGAACTGCAAACAAAGCGTAGAGACGCTGTTTGATTTCTTTTGCCATGGCGAGTTTCTCTTCCTGAGTGTATTCAATAACTTCAGCTTTTTCTTTCTTAGCTGGCTGTGGGAATATCTTCTTTGTGCAAAGGAACACAATGAGTGAAATCATCATGGCGACCACCGAAGCGATGAATGCGTAGTGAACGCCTGTGTTGAACACGTCGATATATTGTGAGCTGAATGTCACAAGGTCGTTAGGTGTAGCAGCGCCTTCGACCAATGACTTAGCCATGTTCTCTGTGAATTTCTGTGTTTGTTCGCCATTGGCAAGGAATTGGTGGCAGAGAGCCGGCATGTCGGCGTTGTAGATGAAGTTGTGAGCTTTCAACCACCAGTCGCGGAGCATAGGAGCCACGAATGGAGCGATAACACCGCCGATGTTGATGAACACGTAGAAAATCTGGAAACCGCTGTCGCGACGGTCTTTAGCCTCGGCCAAAGCCTCGGGGCCTTTCTCGGCTGCCTCAGCCTCGAACTTGTCGTAAAGCTTACCGACCAAAGCCTGCAGGTTGCCTTTGAATAAACCGTTACCAAATGAGATGCAGAGCAATGCGAAGCATGTGAAGATCAAGATGCCCCACCAAGCGCCGCCGTTGTCGAGGATGATGCCGTTGGCGTCCTTGCTAAACAATGGAAGAGCCAGTCCGACATAACCTGCTGCCATGATAATCAAACCCCACTGGATGGTGCGCGGATAGTTCTGGGTACGGTCAGCGATGATACCGCCCACCAAGCTCAACACATAGATTCCGAAGTAGAACACCGAGTAGATGATACTCGCGGTCTTGTCCGGCAAACCGAATTTTGAAACCAAGAACAGCAGAAGGATGGCGTTCATGATGTAGTATCCGAAACGCTCGCCCATGTTACTCAATGCAGCTGCAATCAAGCCTTTGGGATGGTATTTCTTGGCTTGATTCAAATAATAAAGCAGAAATGGAATGACGACAATCAAAATGCCGATCAAAATCACCAACGTGCGGTTGGTCTGCCATAAATTTGCAATAGATAATAATGACATAAACTTAAATTTTAATTATACATAGAATTTATTTCTCGTTTTCTTTTCAAAAATCGTACAAAATTATTAAAAACTTTTTATCTGAACAAGAAAAATCGTAATTTTGCACCTTAATTTTAAATATTTGAATTTTTGAATCTTTAAATTTTGAATATGGAGATTTCAAGCAAATACAGTCCGCAGACAACCGAAGAGAAATGGTATGAGCATTGGATGAACAAGAATTATTTTCATTCAACCCCTGATGAACGTGAACCTTACACCATCGTGATTCCGCCACCGAATGTGACAGGCGTGCTTCACATGGGTCACATGTTGAACAACACCATTCAGGATGTATTGGTTCGCCGCGCCAGAATGATGGGCAAAAATGCCTGCTGGGTGCCGGGTACCGATCATGCCTCAATTGCCACCGAGGCTAAAGTGGTGAACAAGCTGGCTCAGCAAGGCATCAAGAAGACCGATATCGGACGCGAGGAATTCCTAAAACATGCTTGGGATTGGACTCACGAGCACGGCGGAATCATCTTGAAACAACTCCGCAAACTCGGATGCTCATGCGACTGGGAGCGCACCTCCTTCACCATGGATGAGACACGTTCGAAGAGCGTTATCCACGTGTTCTGCGACCTTTACAAAAAAGGCTTGATTTACCGCGGCGTGCGTATGGTCAACTGGGATCCGAAGGCTCTTACAGCTTTGAGCGACGAGGAAGTCATCTACAAAGAGGAACACAGCAAACTTTATTATCTCAGATATAAAATCGAGGGCGAAAACGGCTATGCTGTTGTGGCGACAACTCGTCCTGAAACAATCATGGGCGATACCGCAATGTGTATCAACCCTAACGACCCTAAGAATCAGCATCTCAGAGGCAAGAAAGTCGTTGTTCCGTTGGTGAACCGAGTGATTCCGGTCATCGAAGACGAATATGTCGACATTGAGTTCGGTACAGGTTGCTTGAAGGTGACTCCGGCTCACGACGTGAACGACTACATGCTCGGTGAGAAACATAATCTGCAGACTATCAACATCTTCAACGACGATGCCACTATCAGCGAGGCAGCTGGAATGTATGTCGGCATGGATCGTGACGCTGTCCGCAAGCAGATTGTCATCGACCTGAAAGAAGCCGATTTGCTCGAAAAAGTTGAAGACTACAACAATAAGGTGGGTTATTCTGAGCGTACCAATGTGGCCATCGAGCCTAAGCTCTCGATGCAGTGGTTCCTCAAGATGGAGCACCTCGCACAGATTGCTCTGAAGCCTGTAGAGACTGGCGAAATCCAGTTCTATCCTGCAAAATATGTCAATCTCTATCGCCACTGGCTTGAGAACATCAAGGATTGGTGCATCAGCCGTCAGTTGTGGTGGGGACACCAGATTCCGGCATATTATCTGCCAGAAGGCGGCTATGTTGTGGCTGAATCTGACGAAGAAGCACTTAAACTCGCAAAAGAGAAAACTGGCAATAACAACCTGACAATTAACGACTTGCGTCGTGACAGCGACTGCCTCGACACATGGTTCAGCTCATGGTTGTGGCCACTATCGCTGTTCAACGGAATCCTTGATCCGAACAACAAAGAATTCAAATATTATTACCCGACCAACGACCTTATCACAGCTCCTGACATAATTTTCTTCTGGGTTGCCAGAATGATTATGGCGGGTGAGGAGTACGAGGCAAAAGTGCCGTTCCGCAACGTGTATTTCACCGGCATAGTGCGCGACAAGCTCGGCCGTAAGATGTCGAAATCGTTAGGCAATTCACCCGACCCGATAGAGTTGATTGAAAACTACGGCGCCGACGGCGTGCGTATGGGTATGTTGCTCTCGGCTCCTGCCGGCAACGATATTTTGTTTGATGTGGCACTTTGCGAGCAGGGACGTAACTTCTGCAACAAGATTTGGAACGCCCTCCGCTTGGTCCGCGGCTGGAATGTCGATGAGAAAGCCGCTCAGCCTGACACCGCCAAGATGGCAGTGAAATGGTTTGATGCACGTTACAACCAAGTGCTGTCCGAGATGAACGACAACTTCGAGAAATATCGTCTCTCCGATGCTTTGATGGGCGCATACAAACTCACTTGGGACGACTTCTGCTCATGGTATCTCGAGATGGTGAAAGCTCCACAGGGACAGGCCGTCGACGGCGCAACATACAGAGCCACAGTTACTTTCTTCGAAAACCTGATGAAGCTTCTGCATCCGTTCATGCCGTTCATCACCGAGGAAATCTATCACAACCTCGAAGATCGCAAGGAAGGCGACGATATAATCATTGCCCAATTGCCAAAGCAGAAAGATGTTGATAGTCAAGTGCTTGCACAGTTCGATTTCACAATGGATGTCATCAACAACATACGTAAAATCCGCGCCGAGAAGAACATCTCGTTCAAAGAGGCTTTGGATTTGGTGGTTATCGACAATGGCAGCGCCAACAAAGATTTTGACTGCATCATCGAGAAGTTAACTAACGTTAAATCAATAACTTACACCACAGAGAAACCGACCGACGCATTCGGATTCTTGGTCCGCTCGAAGGAATACTTCATCCCGGTCACCGACTCTGTCGATACCGAGGCCGAGTTGAAGAAACTCGAAGAGGAACTGAAATATGCTCAAGGTTTCTTAAAGTCGGTGGAGGCGAAGCTTTCGAACGAAAAATTTGTGAATGGAGCTCCAGCCGCCGTCGTCGACAAGGAACGTAAGAAAAAAGCCGATGCTGAGGCGAAGATTGCTGTGATTATGCAGCAAATGGCAGCAATGAGAAAGTAAGATTTTGGCTTGTAAATTTAGCAAGTACGAAATAAAGGGAAACTTCGGTTTCCCTTTTTTTACGCCCTGAGAGGGCGGCTTCATTGTTCCTTTTCACTTGATTGAAAAGGAATCAATTTTGCACAAGTCGAATGCAGAGCCAAGCTTGCTTGAGCTATGCTGAGACAAAGCAAAATCAGTGAAACTAAAAAGATCAAGACCCGAATAATCGGCCACCGCTGCAGCCGTCCTAAGGCGGTGATCCTCATGGCGGGGAGTGCTTCTTTCAGAAGCAAACGACTGGGCGCCCCGCCTTGAGTATCAACCGCTTAGTCTGGCTTTTGGGCCATCGCTGCCCCGCGATTCGGGCCGGGCCCCCGCACCGCAGAGCGCCGTGGGGGCGAAGCCGTTGCGTCATTTCGACCGAGGCGAAGCGAAGTGGAGAAATCTTTATCTTTTTTAATTCTTCTTTCTATGAATATTTTTTTGTAGCTTTGCATCCGCATCGTTATTGACTATAATTGTAGCATGTCCATACTTAATAAGATATTAAGTGTTTTTAGTTTTCAAAACGAAAAGTCTTTAGACGTTACTCCTGAAATATCATCTCTTTTAGAATTCAGGAAACAATTGTCATGGTTGGATGATACTGACTGCTATATAGCAAAGTCTGACTATGCAAAAATGTGTGATAAATATGCTACAACCTATATTTTCTTTGACAATCTTCTGAAAAGTAATACTCTTGATTATTATTGTAATAATCATGCAGTCAGCAAAAGAGATGTAAAAAGTTTCCTCACAGAATATAAAGATTTATCTTTGAAGCAAGAATCTATTGTTATAGCGCAACACAACGAGGAATACATTAAACGTCATTTAAAAGAAGATAAAGATTATTTAGACAAAATTCTATTGCCTGTTGACCCAGTAATCAGATTAGATAATGAGCAGCGACGTGTTGTTTTATCGGACGAGGATTATACTTTGGTAATTGCAGGTGCTGGAGCTGGTAAAACCACAACTGTTTCAGCAAAAGTCAGGTATCTCGTAGAGAAAAAGAGCATCGCACCCGAACAAATTCTGGTCATATCTTTTACTAATAAAGCTGTAGGTGAACTTCGCGAAAAGATTAACAAACAATTGGGAATTAATTGTCCTGTAACTACATTCCATAAGACTGGATATGCAATTCTTCGCCGGCAGGATTCCAACCTTAAAACTATTGTTGATCAAGGCTTTATGTATAGCGTCATAAATAATTATCTTAAGGGTAATATTCTTGAAAATCCCGAATTAGTGGATAAGTTGATATTATTCTTCGGTAGTTATTTTGATGCTCCGTATGAAGGTGACGATTTAAATGATTTCTTTAATTACATAAGTAAAGCTGATTTCTCGACTATCAGAGGAAATATTGATGAATATACAGAAAAGATTATCAACGAACGAACGGGGAAATGCATATCAATAGCAAGAGAAACATTGCGCTCTACACAAGAAGTTAGGATTGCTAATTTTTTATATCTTAATGGTATTGAATATTCATACGAGAAGCCTTATCCTTTTAATATTTTGCGTTCTCACAAACCATACACTCCTGATTTTACAATTACACAAGGTGATAAGGTGGTTTATTTGGAACATTTTGGCATTACACAAGATGGGAAGAACAATCGATACAAAATAGAGCAATTAAATAAGTATAAACAAGAAGTTAACGATAAAGTTAAGTTACATAAAGAACATGGCACGGATTTAATCTATACATTCTCTGGATACAATGATGATAGGGATATATTAGAACATTTGAGAGAAGAACTGAAGGAACATGGATTAACTCTTAACCCACGTCCGTCGAAAGAAGTCTTTCAAAAGATAGTAAATACTGAAGAAAATAGATATATTTCACGGTTGGTCAATCTGATCTGCATTTTTATTCAAAATTTCAAGACAAACGGCTGTAGAGTAGATGATTTTTCCCGTTTTAGATTGTCTTCAAATAATGAACGTACAAAGTTGTTCCTTACAATTTGCGAACAATGTTATCATGAATACACAAAACGCCTTAAAGAAAAACAAGCTATTGATTTTGAGGACATGATTAACGATTCTGCGCGAATTTTGCAAGAAGAAGAGCAAAAAGGGGACAAATTGGATTTTAAATATATTATCGTTGATGAATATCAAGATATATCAAGACAGAGATTCAATTTAACCAAAGAGCTTAGTAAGTTGTGTGATGCAAAGATAATTGCAGTCGGAGATGATTGGCAATCGATTTACGCTTATGCAGGTTCAGACATAACATTGTTTACGCATTTTAAGGAAACTTTTGGATACGGTCAGGAACTTAGAATAACAAGAACATATCGTAACGCTCAAGAAATAATAGACATTGCCGGTGGTTTTATTCAAAAAAACACTAGTCAAATAAAAAAAGCGCTTATTTCTCCAAAACATATATCTAATCCGATTATTATTCAGACATATACAGAAGAAGTTGATAGAACAAAGACGGAAGGTAAAGGTGGCAAGTATTACTTGATTGGTGAAACTGTTGAAACAATAATGAAAGAAATACTTGCTGACAACCCAAAATCATCGATATTGTTGCTTGGTAGATATGGATTTGATGGATATAACCTTACAAAATCAGCTGATTTCGAGTATTGGGAAAAGACAGGCAATGTTACATCACAGAAATTTGCTGACATAGAGATGGAGTTTATGACTGTACATAGAGCCAAAGGTTTGGGATATGATAATGTGATAATAATCAATGCAATGGATTCTATGTATGGTTTCCCTTCAAAAATACAAGATGATCCTGTTCTGAAATATGTCGTTAAAACAGATCACTCCATAGAATATGCAGAGGAGCGTCGTCTGTTTTATGTAGCATTGACTCGAACCAAGAATCGAGTTTATATTGTCACTCCACAACAACGTCCATCTGAATTTGTACGTGAATTACTCTCTGACTATCCTAATGTGGTGTTGAGAGGTCAATTGGACAAGCAACAAGATAATGCCAAAAATATCAAACATTGTCCTGTGTGCGGCTATCCATTGCAACAACGCTATAAAAAGGCGTATGGACTAAAGCTTTGGATATGTTCAAATGAGCCGGAGATATGTGATTTTATGACTAATGACCTTAATGGTGATGATATGTCAATTATAAAGTGCGACCAATGTCGTGATGGATATTTGATTGTTAAAGAGGGCAAGGCAGGGAAAGATGGTAAAATTAACTCATTTTTAGGATGTACCAATTATACAGATGATAAAAAAGGCTGCAATCGTATGATGAGCTACAAAGAATATAAAAATCTTCTGTAAATAAATTACTCTTGGCTTCGCCCCCACGTCGCTCTGCGGTGGGTTGTGCCCGGCCCGAATCGCGGGGCAGCGGTGGCCAAAAAGACGAGCTAAAGCGCTGATACTCAAGCGGGGCGCTTAGTCGTTTGCTTTCGATAGAAAGCACTACCCGCGTTGAGGATCACAGCTTTAGCTCGGCTGCAGGGGCGGCCGATAATTCGGGCCTTGATTTTTGGGATACTTTTTGATCAAGCAAAAAGTATCATAAACTTGCCCGAGAGGGCAAAACATTTTTTCATAAAAAGGCTGCATTTAAGAGAATCTTTCGTACCTTTGCACCAGTTATTGAGCCATAACTAAATATAGCATCGTAAAACAAAATGAAAAATGGGACTGGGAGTTCGCAGTTTGCGAAAGGATATTTTATTGTTTAATAATTTAAAATAAAATGTATGATGAAAAAGGAGTTTTACGAGGGAAATGGCAAAATTGTTACAACTTATCCGGTTGTTAAAAACACCGTTTCGAAAGAGTTAATAGACTCTATCCCAGACTCGGTGGCGGAAAGAAGGGACTTTTTAAAGAAACATTTAAAAACTTTCAGTGACGCTTCCGCAATTGGAATAAAAAAAGCCGCTGCTTTGTGGGATCATCAACCTTCCCGAAATAATCGCAACGGCGCCAGCATCACGCTTGACGATGCAAAGATACTACAAAAATTACTTTTTGTCAAGTGATTTTTAATAAATTTTAAAGCATGACACATAACAAATGCCGGAAGGCATCTATCCCACGTCGCTCTGCGGTGCGGCGGGCCCGGCCCGAATCGCGGGGCAGCGATGGCAAAAGAGACGAGCTAAAGCACTGATACTCATAGCTGGTCGATTTTGAAAAAATCTCTACACTCAGCTTTGAGGATCACAGCTTTAGCTCGGCTGCAGGGGCGGCCGATAATTCGGGCCTTGATTTTTGGGATACTTTTTGATCAAGCAAAAAGTATCATAAACTTGCCCGAGAGGGCAAAAAAACTATTCCTCTTCAACTAAAAACAACGCTAGCTGTTTAATCCCTTGAGCCCCTACGACCAATTGATTGTCAATTTCGGTGCTGCGGCTCGGGCCGGTGATGATTACAGTTTCGGATAATTTGCCGGTGCTGTATTTTTCTTTTACAAGGTGTATGGCGTCTTTCATGCTAGCCACGATCTGACGAGGCGAGGCGTAAATCAACAGCACATCGGCATTTGAATATGCGGCCCTCGACCCTGCGCAGGTGTCGGTAACCATTATGCTTCCAGTCTGAGCAATCAGGCACTCACAATCAATGATGCTGACTGTTTTTTTGCGTTTTGTGGTGTAATCGCTGCTTACAACTATGCCTGAATCCTTGAAAACTGCCTCCATCTTTTTGCTGGTGCTGCACAGCGGCTCCCATTGGTTTTCAACGACATACTGCTTCATTGCCTCCAAAAAGCCTTCTTTGCTGTCGAAGTAGATGAAAATGCCGCCGCTGTCGCGGAAACGCTCCACAAAGGTGAAGTCGGCGCCGTCTTCGTCTTTGAACGGCGTCCAGGTGTCGACTTGCATGTTCAAGTCGCGGAAAGTGTTCTCGTTTTTGGCGATAAGGGCTGAACGCACTTTGGCGAGGATTTGTTCCTTGTTGGTGCGCTCACTTAGATTGCCGAACGAGAATATCTTCATTATGCTATTGTAGTGTTTTCAGGTTGATCTTCTTTGTGTCTCGAAAAACTGCGTTCCTCGGTCTTCCACGGACGCTCGCCGAAGATGGCTACCAAGTCGTCGCTGAATATCACTTCCTTGTCAATGAGTTTTTCGGCCAGCTGTGTGAGGCCGTCCTTATGCTCTTGAAGAATTCGCAACGCTTCCTGATATGCGCTTTCGATGATTTTACTCACTTCAGCGTCGATTTTTTCGGCTGTCTTCTCGCTAAAAGGCTTTTGGAACGAGTATTCCTGCTGGCCAGTCGAGTCGTAATAACTTACGTTGCCAATGGTTTCGTCCAGGCCATAGTACATAACCATCGCGTGGGCTTGTTTCGACACTTTTTCGAGGTCGTTCAATGCTCCGGTTGATATCTTTCCGAAGATGATCTGCTCGGCGGCGCGGCCTCCGAGTGTCGCTACCATCTCGTGGAACATCTGTTCTTTTGTCGTTATCTGACGTTCATCGGGCAGGTACCAGGCCGCGCCTAGTGCTTTGCCTCGTGGCACTATGGTCACTTTCACCAGCGGATGAGCGTGCTCAAGCATCCAGCTTGTGGTGGCATGTCCGGCTTCGTGGAAGGCGATAACCTTCTTTTCCGACTGCGTGATGACCGAGTTTTTCTTCTCGAGTCCGCCGACTATACGGTCGATGGCGTCAAGGAAGTCTTGCTTTTCGATGGAATTCTTGTTGCGACGGGCAGCTATAAGTGCCGCTTCGTTGCAGACGTTGGCTATATCGGCTCCTGAGAATCCCGGAGTCTGCTTGGCTAAAAACTCCTTGTCGACGTCACCTGCAAGTTTTAATCCGCGCATGTGAACCTCGAAAATCTCACGCCGGCCGTTGAGGTCGGGGAGCTCCACATAGATCTGGCGGTCGAAACGGCCGGCGCGCATCAAAGCCTTGTCGAGAATATCGGCACGGTTTGTCGCAGCCAGCACTATCACGCCCGAGTTGGTGCCAAAGCCGTCCATCTCGGTAAGCAGCTGGTTCAGAGTGCTTTCGCGCTCGTCATTGCCGCCGCTCATAATGTTTTTACCACGGGCACGACCAATGGCATCGATTTCGTCAATGAATATGATGCAAGGCGATTTCTCTTTTGCTTGCTTGAAAAGGTCGCGCACACGTGATGCGCCGACGCCCACAAACATCTCCACAAAATCTGAACCTGAGATGCTGAAGAACGGCACGTTGGCCTCGCCAGCCACTGACTTGGCCAGCAAAGTCTTACCTGTGCCAGGAGGGCCTACCAGCAAAACACCCTTAGGTATCTTGCCGCCCAAGCGTGTGTATTTCTTAGGATTCTTAAGGAAGTCGACGATTTCCATCACTTCTTCCTTGGCCTCTTCCAAACCGGCTACATCTTTAAATGTAGTCTTTGTGTCTTTCTCCTGATCGTAGAGCTGAGCTTTCGACTTGCCTATGCTGAAAATCTGTCCGCCTCCGCCCATGCCGGCGCCTCCGCCCATTCTGCGAGTGACAATTATCCAAAATACGACTATCAGCACTAAGGGTAAAACCCAGCTTATTACTTCAACTCCCCAGTTGTGGCGTTCTACCGGTATCACCTCGATAGGATTGGCCATACCTTGCTGAGCCTCATCAACTTTGGTGTAAAGCCTGTCTTCCGACACGTTGAGCTTATAGTTGGGCGACGAGCCGAAACTGTGTGGCTTCTCGTTGGGGAAATATTTACGCATGCCTTGATCGTTGAGATAGATTTCGGCTGTTCGGCCGTTCACCAGCTCTATCTTGGCGACATCGCCGTCACGTAACATTTTGCTGAGCTCGGTCATGGTGGTTTCCTTGACTGAGCCCGAGCCGTTGAACACTATCGACCCGATGAAAAAGGCCACCAAAATGATATAAACCCAGTAAAAGCCAATTTTCTTCTTTGGCTTGTTGTTGTTTTTGTCCTGAAAATTATTAAATGGATTCTGATTGTCTGCCATTTTTTTACGATTTATTCTTCATAAATGCGTTTTTCCGTATCTGCCCACAAATCCTCCAGTTTGTAAAACTCGCGTTTGGATTCCAGAAAAACATGAACTACTATGTCGATGTAGTCTAACAAAATCCATTCCGAATTCTCGAAACCTTCTTCGTGGTATACGTGTACGTGCAGTTTGTTGCGTACGTTTTCAATTATTTTTTCGGCTATGGCGTTAACCTGGGTCTTCGACTGGGCGTGGCAAATGGCAAAATAATCGGTTACTGCCGAGTGTATCTCTCTCATATCCAATGTGGTAACCTCTTTAGCCTTCATTTCCAGCATTGTTTCAACTATGGTTGCCAAAACTTCTTCAGTGTTGTCGTTTTCGTGCCTGATTCTCATCTTTCTGTAAATTTTTGCAAAGATACTCATAAAATTCAATGAATGAAAACTATATTAAAGAAATTTTGTTTATTTTTGTTTTTTCAAAGAGAATGCGACTTTTTAATGAAGAATAATCTGAAAATTTTTCATTTCGACGAGATAAACTCTACCAATTCCTTTCTTTATGACAAATTGGCAGTCGGGGAGGATGTGTCAGGTGTGGTGGCGGTTGCCGAGCATCAGACCGCAGGCCGTGGTATGGGCAAAAATCATTGGGAGAGCGAGCGAGGCGAGAATTTGCTTTTCAGTATCGCATTGAATGTCAATTATCTGAAAGCGGAAGATCAGTTTAAGATATCGCAAGCCGTGTCGGTTGCCATTGTCGATGCGTTGCAAGAGGTGATTCGCAAACCTGGATTGATGATAAAATGGCCCAATGATATTTATTTCCATGATAAAAAGCTGTGCGGTATGCTCATCCAGAACACCATTGACGGTCGGATGATGGGTATTACAATTATTGGTATTGGATTGAATATCAATCAGTTGCAATTTAGCGACGACTTGCCGAATCCTATATCGCTGAAAAATATAACTGGCGAAGAATACAATATTGATGATATTCTGAATCAATTGATTGTCAAAATCGTTGACAATGTTGAAAATCTTAAGTCGAAAGAATATTTTGAGGTTTTAAACAAAAAATACACTGAAAAACTGTACCGTTACCGCCAATGGGCCGACTATTACTATAAAAACAAAGTCAAATCCTTGATTATCAAAGGATTTGACTGTTTTGGAAGATTGCTTCTCGAAGATAAATCAGGAGAAGAAATTGTGTGTGACGTTAAAGAGTTACAGTTTTTTCCGCCATCATGTTCACCAGATTCTGAAGCGGACGTTTAGCCATCATCGCCATCAGCGGGTTGAGCTCGGCGTCAATCTCGTACATTACCCGACAATTATTGCCCAGCCCTGCTATTTTTATGTTCAAAGCAAACGGGAACGGCACTTTGCCGACCGGCACCAGCTGCACCAAACTGTATGTAATTCTTTGACTTACACGCAGAGCGATGCTGCCCATACCTTGCACTGTGAACGAAAGGTTGTCGTAGTCGGCCTTGACATTGATGGCCTGCTCGGGAAGCAATGCCGGAATATTGCGCATATCGCTCACAATTGCGAAAAACTCCTGCTCGCTCTTGCTATTATCAACATATTGAGATTGTATTATCATATTCTATAGTTTTAGACGGTCGACCGACCGTCTCTACCTCTAACTGGTAACTGCCAACTGGTAACTGTCAACTATTTCTGGTGTGCATCCGACCATGCTTGCGGGCTCTTTCTCCATTCCATGAGTGAATGCATCTGGTCGTCGCTAACATAGTTTTCTTCAACTGCTTTCTGTATCAAAGCTTCATAATTGCTGATGGTCACGAGGTCGCAGTCGGCTTTTTTGAATGCCTCGGCTGCTGCCGGCAACTGGTATGTGAAAATGGCCATCATGCCTTTTACATTGGCGCCTTTTTCGCGTAAGGCTTCAACTGCTGCAAGACTTGATTTTCCTGTTGAAACGAGGTCTTCGATAACTATCACCGAAGCTCCCTGAGGCACTATGCCCTCAACCTGGTTGTTCAAGCCGTGCGACTTAGCCTCGGAGCGGACGTAGCAGAATGGGAGACCAAGCTCCTGAGCCACAAGCGCGCCTTGCGGGATGCCGCCGGTTGCGACACCGGCAATCAGATCAGGCTTGCCGTAACGTTCTGTGCACATCTTCACGAAAGCTTCGCGGATGAATGTTCTGATGTTGGGATATGACAAGGTGATGCGGTTGTCGCAGTAGATAGGTGATTTTAATCCGCTGGCCCATGTAAAAGGATTTGCAGGATTCAATTTTATTGCTTTAATTTGCAGCAGGAAATTCGCTAATGCTAAAGCGGTCTCTTTTTCGTTCATATAGTGATATAATTTTTGTGCAAATGTACAGACTTTTTTGTAACGACAGGTGTTTGAAAGCAAATAATTTTTGCGAGGATTTGTTATCGGTTGATAATAAAGAAATTAGAAATTCTGACGATATAGTTTATAAAATTCTGGACTGGCTTTACGACGAATCGCAGCCATGCCTCGATTTAGGCAATGTCGATGGCAAGGATCTCGCATATGCGATAAAAACCGTGTTCCGCCAGGCTCCGGCAGCCGGTGGAGTGGTGATTATTGACAATCAGTTTGTCGCCATCGAGCGTAACGGCATCCCGGATTTGCCGAAAGGTCACATCGAGAAAGGCGAGAGCCCTGAAGTGGCAGCTTTACGCGAAGTGGAGGAGGAGACCGGCATCACCGACCTTGAAATCATCAATGAACTGCCTTCAACATGGCACTGCTATCTTCTTAACAATCAATGGACTATAAAAAAGACAAGCTGGTTTCTGATGCGCACCGGTTCGGGCATGAAAAACATTCCCCAAACTGAAGAGGGAATTTCCAAGGTTTATCTTGTTGACAATAATGGAATTAAGGATTTCGAAGATGAAACATTTGCTTCGCTAAAAACATTGGTTCCATTCATACTACCTGTCATTTCGAGCGCAACGAAGTGAAGTCGAGACCTGAGCTTGCGAAAGCATTCACCTCTGGTGAATAAATCTCCGGCAAATAATTCCTTATATCAAAATTTTTTGTATTTTTGTAAGTTTATAAAAAGGTATAAATTTACAAAGATGAAAATAGCAATATTTGCCGGATCTTTCGACCCGATTACAAAAGGTCACGAGGATATTGTGCTTCAGGCGATGCCGCTTTTCGACGAGATTGTCATCGCCATAGGTGTCAATATTGAAAAAAAATATACGTTTCCGCTTGATGACCGCATCAAGTGGATTAAGAATACTTTTGCCGCTTATCCGAAGGTGAAAGTCATTGGCTATGAAGGGCTTACAGTGGATTTGTGCAAGAAGATGAGCGCCGGCTTCATCATCCGCGGGCTGCGCAACACTACCGATTTCGAATATGAGAGCATCATTGCTGAAGCTAACAAGAAGCTGAATCCCGAAGTGGAGACGGTTTTCTTCCTGTCTAGCCCAGAGGCGCGCTGCATCTCATCGACAGTGGTGCGCGACGTGTTGAAAAACAAGGGCGACGCGCGTCAGTTCATACCTGAAAAATCAGGATTCTATGAGAAATAAACTCGTCTGCTTGATTCTGGCGCTGCTTTGTCCGCTTTTAATGCTTGGACAGAATGTGACGATAAGCGGTATGACCAACCGGCCTAACGCTCTGGTGCGGCTGCTGGTTTACGACGAAATGTTTACCTGCCATCAAACAAAACTTGTTGAAACTCACGCAGATAAAGATGGAAAATTCATAATTCAAGCCGCAATCGCAGAGATAACTCCGGCCCAGATAGCCGTTAATCTTGAACGAGTTGATGTCATTTTGAGTCCGAACGGGAAATATGATTTGGAAATCTTGATTCCCGAGAAAAAAAGCGAAGTGTCGTATTTCGAAAAAGAACGTCCGTCGATGAGAATCAACTCGGCCGAAGATGGTGGATTTTATTCGCAATATATTGAAACAGAAGCAATTGTCAATGATTTTATCTATGATAATTTTGACAGGATTTATCGTGGCAGAAAGCTGTCGCTGCTAGACTCGCTCGACGTTCAGATAGTCAAAAACACAGGCAAAATCAGATCGAAATACATCGAAGACTTCATCAAATATCGCAAAGCGGCGGTGGTAACGGCTGTCAGCAGCAAAAAAGTAATGGCCGAATACTTTGACAATCAAGAGGTTCTGTATTCTCAATCGGCATATATGGAGGCTTTGTTTGAACTTTTAAAGACAAATGTCGGCGACCATGACTTTTTGTCACGCAATCCGCAATTGGCCGAGCTTATCGATATGAGCTATCAGCAGCGCAGATATTATGCCAATCCGGCCGACAAAGACGTTGTGCTGAGCTATCTTGATAATATCGAAAAATCGTCAAAATACAAGAAAAATCAGCAAGTTGCTCGAAATATAAAAAGCCAGATCGAAGAGCTTTCATACGATTCAAAGGCTCCCGATTTTGCATTAAAAGACAAGGAGGGTAAAATTGTTCAACTGGCTGATTATAAAGATGATATGGTTCTGTTGCAATTTGTGGACGGCTATTCGCCTATGCTTGAGCACGAGTTCTCCACTTTGAATGAGTTGCAGAGCCAGTGGAATGATACCATACAGGTTGTGACAATAGCTACGGGCGAATCTTTTTACAAGATGGTGCAGCTGTTTGATAACCAAGGCTTTAACTGGCAATTGTTAAACCTGGGCGACGATATTGTTTTACTTGAAAATTATCATGTGATGACATTTCCGAGTTACGTGATTTTGAAGAAAAAAGGGCGCATCGGGATGGCACCGGCTCCGTCACCCGACCATCAGTTGGAAAAACATGTGCGGAGAATTAGTAAATATTTGTAAAAATTTATTATTTTTGCATAATTTTTGATGAAGTGCATTTTGATAGAAATAATTAAGAAATATTAAGCAATAATAAGCAAAATGAGTTTTTTAACAAGATTATTTGGAGACAAATCAACGCGTGACAACAGGGCTTTGCAGCCGCTTTTGCAGAAAACCCTCGAAGCGTATGAGAAGATTAAGGATTTGGACATCGACAGCTTGCGCCATAAAACTGTCGAGTTTAAGGAATATATCAAGAATTACATTGCCGAGGACGAGGCAAGGATTGCCGATCTGAAAGCCAGCGTGGATGCCAATCCGGATATGGATTTGGAAAAAAAGAACGACATCTACGAGCAGGTTGACAAGCTTGAAAAGAAACTTTTGGAGAAAGTGGATGAGGCTTTGGACCATGTTATGCCTGAGGCTTTCGCAGTCTTGAAAGAGACGGCAAGGCGGTTCAAGGAAAACGAAGTGATAGAAGCCACTGCCACCGATTTGGACCGTGACCTCGCCGCAAAATGCGAAAATATCGATATCGACGGCGACCGTGTGCGTTACCAAACCAGTTGGGTGGCAGGCGGTAACATGATCCGTTGGGATATGGTTCATTACGATGTACAGATTATTGGCGGTATAGTGCTGCATCAGGGTAAGATTGCCGAGATGGCGACCGGTGAAGGTAAGACTCTCGTCGCTACGTTGCCGGTTTACCTGCGTGGCCTGTCGGGACGCGGAGTGCATGTGGTGACAGTCAACGATTACCTCGCAAAACGTGACTCGGAGTGGATGGGACCTCTGTACAACTTCCTGGGTCTGACCATCGACTGCATTGACAAGCACGAGCCTAACTCGGCCGAGCGTCGCGCGGCATACAACGCCGATATCACTTACGGTACCAACAATGAATTCGGTTTTGACTACCTGCGTGACAACATGACACGCTCGCCCGAGGAGATGGTGCAGCGTCCGCGTCACTACTACGCCATAGTCGACGAGGTTGACTCGGTGTTGATTGACGATGCCCGTACGCCATTGATTATCAGCGGACCTATCCCGCATGGTGATGATCAGGAATTCATCCAGCTGAAGCCCGATGTGGTGAAGCTTTATGAGGCTCAGAAACGCTTGGTCACCATTTGCCTGGCCGACGCTAAGAAGCTGCTCACCAAACCCGATGCCACCGAAGAGGAACGTTCGCATGGCGCCGATCAGTTGTTCCGCGCATACCACGGATTGCCCAAAAACAACGCTCTTATCAAATTCCTTTCGGAAGAGGGTATGAAGTCGCTGCTTCTGAAGACCGAGGGATTCTACATGCAGGAGCAAAGCAAGAATATGCATATCATCGATGACGAACTTTATTTTGTCATTGATGAGAAACTCAATACGGTTGTGCTGACCGATAAAGGTAATGAGGAACTGGCCAAGGCATACAACGACCCGCAGTTCTTCGTCATCCCGGATGTGGGCTCTGAAATAGCCGAGTTGGAGAAATCGGGCTTGAGCGACGACGAAAAGGTGCTGAAAAAATCCGAGATTTTGCGTGTGTTCTCCGAGAAATCCGACCGTGTGCACACGGTTCAGCAGTTGCTCAAGGCCTACACTCTGTTCGAGAAAGACGTTGACTACGTCGTCATCGACAACAAGGTGAAAATTGTTGATGAGCAGACTGGCCGTATCATGGAAGGCCGCCGTTGGTCGGATGGCTTGCATCAGGCTGTGGAGGCTAAGGAAAACGTTGACGTTGAGGCCGCCACCCAGACTTACGCCACCATCACGCTGCAGAACTACTTCCGTATGTATCACAAGCTGGCCGGTATGACAGGTACAGCTATCACAGAGGCTGGTGAGTTTTGGGATATTTACAAACTCGACGTTGTTGAGATTCCGACCAACAAGCCGATTGCCCGTATCGACCATGACGACTTGATTTACAAGACAAAACGCGAGAAATACTCGGCTATCATAGCAAAAATCGAGGAACTTGTTAAAGAAGGCCGACCTGTTTTGGTGGGTACCACCTCGGTTGAGGTTTCGGAATTGTTGAGCAGAATGCTGACCCGCGCCAACATCAAGCATAATGTGTTGAACGCCAAGCTGCACTTCAAGGAGGCTCAGATAGTGAAAGACGCCGGTCAGGCCGGAACAGTCACCATTGCCACCAACATGGCTGGCCGTGGTACCGATATCAAGTTGGGACCTGGAGTTAAGGAAGCCGGAGGTTTGGCAATTATCGGCACCGAGCGTCACGAATCGCGTCGTGTCGACCGTCAGTTGCGTGGCCGTTCAGGTCGTCAGGGCGACCCGGGTAGCTCTCAGTTCTTTGTGTCACTTGAAGACGATTTAATGCGTCTGTTCGGTTCGGAGCGTATCGCGGGCATTATGGACCGTCTGGGTATGAAGGAGGGCGAGGTGATTCAGCATTCGATGATTACCAAGCAGATTGACAAAGCTCAGAAAAAGGTGGAGGAGAACCACTTCGGAGTGCGTAAACACCTCTTGGACTACGACGATGTGATGAATATGCAGCGTAAGGCTATTTACGAGAAACGTCATCACGCTCTGTTCGGCGAGCGCTTGGAGATAGACATCAACAATATGATGTACGACCTGGGCGAATCGCTCATCAGCCGTCATAAGGAAGACGAAAGCTATGAAGATCTGAAACTGGACGTTCTTTCCAACATGGGCGTCGAGGTGCCTTTCGACGAGGACGAGTTCAAACATGGCAAGCTGGAAGCTTTGGCCGACCAACTTTTTGAAAAGGCATTAGCCTCGTATAACAAGAAGATGCAGCTGGTGGGGCAGAAGACTCTGCCGGTGATCAAGCAGATTTACGAAAATCAGCCCGGACTGAAATACATACTGATTCCGTTCACTGATGGCAAGAAAGGCATAAATGTGTCGGTCAACATCGAGAAGGCGGTTCAGAATGGCGAACGCGAGATTTCGCTCGCATTGGAAAAATTCATCACTTTGGCCATGATTGACGACGCTTGGGTTGAGCATCTGCGCGAAATCGACGATTTGAAGCAGGCCGTTCAGAACAGCGCCCACTACGAACAGAAAGACCCGCTGGTGATTTACAAGATGGAGTCGTACAATCTGTTCGAGAACATGATTTTGAAGATGAACACCGACGTCATCTCGTTCCTGATGAAGTCTGACCTGCCGGCGCCGGATCCGAGCAACGCCCGCGCACAGCGCGCCAGAGCCGTCGACCGCACCAAGCTCAAGGAGCAGCGCAACGACCTGCTGTCGAAGGCCAATACCAATACTCAGGAAAATCAGGTGACACAGCCTATTCATGTTGAGAAGAAGATTGGCCGCAACGATCCGTGTCCATGCGGAAGTGGCAAGAAATACAAAAACTGTCACGGAAAACTGGAATAGTCGCTAGTCGTTAGTTGTCAGTCGTCGGACAATAACTAAAGACTAAAGACTAAAGACTATATGAGGCGTTTATTAGTCATATTATCGTTACTTTTGCTGACAGTCGATGCGTCAGCACAAGACACTGTCGCGCATCGTCGTCCAAGAGTCGGAGTTGTGCTCAGTGGCGGCGGCGCCAAGGGCTTTGCCCACATTGGTGCTTTGAAAGTGATTGAAGAGGCAGGCATCCCCGTCGATTATATCGCGGGAACCAGCATGGGTTCAATCATTGGAGGGCTCTATGCCGTAGGCTATGATCCCGACATGATGAAGAAACTGTGCACCGAACAGGATTGGGATATGATCATCAAAGACCAGATTCCACGTAAGTTCATACCTCTCGAAAAACGTATCAACGAACGTCATTATCTCTTCACTGTGCCATATAAAGATGGCAAACTCAAGCTCAAGCGGTCGATGATTGATGGTATGTATGTCAATATGTTGCTGACACGACTGATGCTGCCCGCCTATAAAAACCGTGAATTCGACAGTCTGCCTGTGCCGTTTTTGTGTATCGGCACCGACATGATAACGGCCGACCCTATTGAGTTTAACCGTGGTTCGTTGGCTCAGTCCATACGCTCAAGCATGTCGATACCATTCCTTTTCGAACCGGTGGAATACGAGGGTTATCTTCTCTGTGACGGAGGCTTGACCAACAACTTCCCGGTGAGCAATGTGCGTGATCATGGGGCCGATATCATAATAGGTGTCGACCTTGAAATTATTAAATCCGACGAAAAGGTGCTCGACAACTCGCTGAAAGTGCTGGAGCGACTGATAGCGGTGGTTTCGCAAGACAAGAGTAACAAAGCCCGCGAAGAATGCGATATCCTGATTCGCCCTGATATCGGTAAAGCTAATATCATGTCGTTCAATGATTTTGACCCGATTATTAAATGTGGTGAGATGGGGGCCAGAGAAAAATTCCCCGAACTGAAACGGCTGGCCGATTCTTTGCAGGCGTTGGGGCCGTTCGAGGTTGAGCGTCATCATACCCAGCCAATTGACTCTATTATGGTTGACGAAGTTGAGGTGGTCGGTGTCGATGATTATGATGCCGGAATCCTGAAATCAGAGTTCGGTGGTGAGTTTCCTCAGATGTTTGCCATAGACGAGATAGAAACCACCGTGGTGAAGATTTATTCGCAAGGCTACTATTCTAATGTGTGGTATGAGATAGTCGACACTCCGCAAGGCAATATCCTTAAGCTGCACTGTAAAAACAAGACATCGCTTGCGTTCTCGATGGGTGCGCATTACGATAACAATTACGGCATAGGAGTTTTGCTGAACATGAATGCGCACACCAAGCATTTTACTTACAATGTCGATTTGAATGTGTCAGACAATCCGTATATCAAAGCCGGAATCACTCATCGCTATACCAGGATGTTGAGCGGTACGGCTCAGATTTCAGCCATGAATCTGCGGTTCAATTACTATCATACATCCGGTGGCATTGACGCACAGCTCAGATACCAAAACAATGCGTTGGATTTGTATTTCCAAATTGCTCCATCTGTGACCCAGGCGCTGAAGTTCGGCTTCAAAGCCAACTACATATTGACTGAAGACATGCATCACTATTATGATGAAGATGATATAGCCGAACATCATTCTTTTGAGCCCTTGTTCTATATGCATTATTTCTTCAACAATGAGGATCAGACTGATTTTCCACGCAGAGGATGGAATGTCAATCTGATTGGTAAATTCATAATGTATGACGGAGTGTTCAGTAATGAATACAGCAGACCGTTTTATTGTGTGAATGGCGATATCAGAAAGTCTATTCCGATAGGACGGCATCATGCCTTCAGACTGGGCGCGGTGGGTGCTATACGTCTGGGCGATGCCATGCTCGATGTCGATGACATGTTTTTTGTGGGCGGGCAGTCGAGTATGTATTATGATAGCCGATATTTGACATTCACAGGATTGCCGTTTGTGTCGATATATACTGAATATACAGCATACGCCAAGACAGCATGGCAATGGAACTTCTACAAGAACTTCTACAGCGTGCTCAGTTGTGATGCCGGTTATTTCAGAGATATTATGACGATGAGTGACGATGATATCATTGATGAAATATTAGGCCAAGGGATTGATTACTTATTCATGCCGAATAATTTTGTGATGGGAGCAGGCTTGAAATTGGGGTGTAAAACATTGGCCGGCCCTATAGAAGTGGAGCTGTCAAAGTCGAATTTTGTCGACAAATGGTGCCTGTTTGTTAACGTCGGATTCTGGTTTTAAATATATATGAAAAGCATTAGGAGTCATATTGTAAGGCTGTTGCTTGTGTCACTGCTTGTCGGACTGTTGCCGTCAACCGATGCAAATGCACAAAGTGTCAAGAAAAGAGAAAAGGAACGCCCGACCGTAGGTGTTGTGCTCTGCGGCGGCGGCGCAAAGGGATTTGCCCTTATCAGAATTCTTAAAGCCATTGACAAAGCCGGAGTGCCGGTCGATTATATCGCCGGAACATCTATCGGCTCGATTATCGGATCTCTCTATGCCGTGGGTTACGACCCCGATGTCATAGAAAAAATGGTCCGCGAGCAAGACTGGAACGCCGTCATCTATGATCAGATTCCGATGAAATACGTACCCATCGAAAAGAGAATGGACAATAGCCGTTATCTGGCCACATTCCCGATAAAAGACGGTAAAATCAAAATGAAATCTTCGATGGTTGACGGCGTGTACGTGAATATGTTGATGTCGCGTCTGATGCTTCCGGCCCACAATATTCATGACTACAGCAAATTGCCTGTGCCTTTTTACTGCATAGCCACCGATGTGGAACATGCATGCCAATATGAGATGACAAAAGGCGAGCTTTCACGTTCGGTGAGAGCCAGTATGTCGATACCGTTCCTGTTCAAACCGGTGCGCCTCGACAACCGTCTGCTCATTGACGGTGGCATGGTTAACAATTTCCCGGTCAGAAACATGAAAGAGCGTGGCGTTGACATCATCATAGGCATTGACCTTGAAGACGCTTCAATACCGGCCTCTCAGATAGATAACTCACTGGAATTGCTTGCCAGTTTGATGAACCTTTCATCGCTTGAGGAGAGCTTGTATGCGCGCAAACATTGCAATATTTATATCAGGCCCGATCTCCATGGCCGTAACATGCTTTCTTTCAACGACTTCGACTCAATCATCCAGTTTGGACAAGACGCTGCCGACAAGTTCTATCCTAAGTTCAAACATCTGGCCGATTCGCTGCAGATGATTGAGTATTACAAAGTAAAACGTCCGCATGTACAGCCTGTCGACAGCATAAATGTGGTCGGTGTGGAAGTCATTGGCGTGCCCGACAACCACAAGCAGACTGTGACAAGCGAGTTCGGCAACAATTTCCCTCAGAAAATGGCTTTGGATGACATAGAGGAGATAATATTGAAGATTAGTGCCACAGGCTATTACGAGAATTTCTGGTATGTTGTCAAAGATGCTCCGGGCGGCTATATCTTCCAGCTTCACTGTGAGGAATTAACTGATATGTCGGCGGCTGTCGCGGTGCATTACGACAACAACTATGGCATAGGAGCACTGGTAAACTTCACTATGAAAAACGTGTGGAAAAGCCTCAACCGGGCCACATTGAGCATCAACTTGAACATAGCCGAAAACCCGTATTTGAAGGTTAAATACAGCAAACATCATAGAAAATATTTCCGATACGGAGTCGATATCGACATTTATTCGCTGACATTGAATCAGTTTACCGAAGGCACGCTTACCAATTCCTACAGCATACAGGACAACAAACTTGACATTCACGCTATGCTGGTTCCAAGCCTCAAAAGCGCGTTCAGCCTGGGCGCGGCGGCCGATTTTGTACACATGCGCGACATGATTGGCGAAGGCGGATTGGATAGCAACTACAATTTGTTCTCTTATCTCTATTTGAGCTATCTGTTTGAAAACCTTGATGCTCCTTCGTTTGCCCGCCGAGGCTGGCGTATCGATATGTCGGCCAAAATGGTGTTTTTCCAGGCTACCACCGACGACGCGGCTATGTCCGATATCAGCAACCAGGGTATTCAAAGCTCATTTATAGCCCATGTTGACCTGCTGAAAACCATCCCAATAGGCAAAAAGAGCGCTTTGAAATTTGAACTTGAGGGCGGTACCAAGGTTGGAATAGCCGAAACCCCGATATTCTACCAGTTCTTTGTCGGAGGACAGTCGAAGATGAAGTATTTTGATAATATACTGTCGTTTACAGGTCTTGATTTTACCGAGAAAGTGGTGGATCATTTCGCTTTTAATAAGTTGGCGTGGCAATGGAACTTCTATAAATCGTTATACAGCACTCTTCATGTAGACTACGGTTTCATGAACGACACCTACGACACTTGGTTCGATTCCGACAATTTTGTCATTGGCTATGGCGCCTCGCTTGGCATCAACACCATGATAGGCCCTATCGAGGTCAGTTTGATGGCCGCCAATGTCAACAAAGGATTAAGAGGATTTATCAACGTGGGATTCTGGTTCTAGAATTTAAAAATTAAAAGATTTAATTATATGAAGTACAAAAGAGTATTACTGAAACTTAGCGGTGAGGCCTTGATGGGCAACCAGCAGTATGGTATTGATCCGCAAAGACTTAATGATTATGCGGAAGAAATCGCCGCTGCCGCCAAAAACGGAGCGCAAATCGGAATAGTAATAGGCGGAGGCAATATATTCCGCGGCCTTCAGGGCGCCAGCAAAGGCATGGACCGCATTCAAGGCGACTATATGGGAATGCTCGCCACAGTCATCAACAGCATGGCAATTCAGTCGACGCTTCAGTCGAAAGGAGTGAAGGCGGCTTTGTTGTCAGGCCTTTACATCGACCGTATCGCCGACTCGATGAGCAGCGCCAAAGCCATCAAACTGCTCGAGGAAGGCTATGTGGTTGTCATCGGTGGCGGCACTGGCAATCCGTTCTTCACAACCGACACAGGTTCAGCTTTACGTGCTGTTGAAATCAAGGCCGACATCATTCTCAAAGGCACACGTGTCGACGGCATCTATACCGCTGATCCCGAGAAAGATCCGACAGCCAAGAAGTTCGACACCATCACTTACGACGAGGCATACAACCGTAATCTCAAGGTCATGGATCTCACAGCTTTCACCATGTGTAAGGAAAACAATATGCCTATGTTGGTGTTCGACATGAATACCAAGGGCAATCTTACAAAAGTGCTTAATGGTGAGAAAATAGGAACGTTGGTCACGAAATAGTTGACAGTTGACAGTTGATAGTTGACAGTTGGCTTGAAAGATGAGGAAAGTAAGGCGTTATAGGTATGACAGAGTGTTGCTGTGGCTGATACTTATAGTGTCGGCCGTGCTGCGCTTGTGGCAGCTGGGCTCGGTGCCGTTCATGCACGACGAGTTCAGCGCGTTGGGCAGAACCTGTTTCGACAACTTTCACGATTTGATTCGTGAGGGAGTGATGCTTGGCGACTCGCATCCGGCAGGCACTCAGGTGTTGCTGTATATACTTGTCAAAATTTTTGGCTGGAATGCATTCTGGCTAAAGTTGCCGTTTGCCTTAATGGGCGTTGCTTCGGTTTACCTGGTTTATGTCATTGCCAATCAGTGGTTTAACCGTAACGTCGGATTGGTGTCGGCAGCGTTGGTCAGCGTAAGCGAGCTTTTCTTGTTTTACAGTCAGTTGGCGCGTCCGTATTCACCGGGGTTGTTTTTTATATTGCTTTTCGTATATTATTGGAACAGAATACTTTTCGATAAACGTGAAATAGGCCTGATTACCTGTTTCGGCTTTGCCGTATCGGCTTTTCTTGCCGCCGAGATGCAAATGTTCTCCATGGCTGAAGCCGGCCTTATCGCATTATCCGGTCTGTTATTTCTCAAGAAAGTTGATAAAAATCGCCGTAAAGCCTATTTGTGGAGCTGCGTGGCCGCTGTAGTGCTTTATTTGCCTACCTTGCCGATTTTTTATTACCAACTGTTCGTGTATGGCAGTATAGGCGGCTGGCTCGCCAAACCGGCGCCAGCTTTTCTGACAGATTTCCTGAAGTATTCTCTGAATTACAGCAACTTGTTCATCTTCACTATGTTGATTGTGGCTTTACTGCCACTGATAGTCGGAAGTCGCAAATCAGATAAAAAGCTTGCCATTCGGATATGCTGTTTGGTGTGGTTCGTGTTGCCTCTGGCTCTGGCATGGGCATATTCTTTGCTGAAAGAGCCGATTTTGCAGTACAGTACGCTGATATTCAGTTTCCCGTTCCTGATAATTCTGGTGTTTTCATATTTTAACACAAGGATATCTGTGAAAACAATGGCAATTGTGATAGGTTTCGTCCTGTTGACGGGTATAACTTCCTTGGTAATCGATCGTCAGTATTTTAACCAGGTTTATCATCAGGGATTTGACCAGATTGCTGTTGAAATGCGCAAGGCACAGGAGAATTATGGCGACAGCATTGCCTTTGTGTCGTATTCCGACAGGACATTTACCAATGAGTTTTATCAGAATAAGGCCGGAATTAAAAACGCCAAGTTTTATTGCGAGGATGATAAAATATTTGATTATCAGAGTTTTATCATAAATCAGGATGCAGAATATTTAGGCGTTGGACTGGCCGACCATGCCGATATGCCATGGGAACTGTCGGCTGTGGCCGAATATCCTTATCTGATACAAGAAAACACATGGTTTACAACACGTTATCTGACACTAGGCAAAACCGATAACGGCCATCCTTTGCTTCATAATCTTAAAGAAAATGTGCGAATTGACGGCAAAGAATGGGCTTGCACGACCAAGCTTTCGATTGGCGAATGTGTTGACGCTGATACGGAAAGAATTGGTTTTATAGCTGACATTCAAGCAATTGACACTGTTGGTAACATTGCTTTGATTGTTGAAATTATCGATTCTGCAACTGGCGAGAAAAGCTTTTGGAAGAGTTTCGAGCTAAAAGACAATGTGGTTGTGCCTGGTGAACGCCTGCTGCTCACAAACGGCTTTTTCTTGCCAGCAGCTGATTTAGAAGGGAAAATGTTCAAGGTGTATGTTTGGAATAAGGAGAAAAAAGAGTTGTTAATCAATCGGTTATCATATTATCTTGTAAAAAAGAACGCATATTTTTACGGATTATATAATCCTTTATGATAAAATGTATTATTTTTGTGCTGAAAAATTTTAAAATATGACAGACGAATCTCAATTTATTTTAGACGAGACCACTGAGTCGATGGAAGGTGCGGTGAAGCACTTGGAAGCAGAATTTCAGAAAATCAGAGCCGGCAAAGCCAGCCCGATGATGCTGCAAGGTGTGAAGGTTGAATATTACGGCACTGTTGTCCCTATCGAGCAGACAGCCAATATCGGCACTCCTGATGCGCGTCAGATTATTGTCATGCCTTTCGACAAAAGCTCGATTGGCGCTATCGACAAGGCTATACAAGCTGCCAACCTGGGCTTCAACCCGAAAAATGAAGGCGACTTTTTGAGAATCATGGTGCCGCCTCTCACAGAGGAACGCCGTAAAGAGTTGGCAAAACGTGCCAAGACAGCCGCCGAGGACACCAAGGTAGGCATCCGCAACATTCGCCGCAACTCAAACGACGAAGCCAAGAAGCTTGAAAAAGAAGGAGTTTCTGAAGATGAAGTGAAACAACTTCAGGACGAAATTCAGAAACTTACCGACAAATTCGTAAAGAAGATCGACGACCTTTACGAACTCAAACAAAAAGACATCCTGACAGTTTAGTCAAGAATATTCTCTAATGCCAAACCAAACAGCTTGTCGAGGGTAATGCCCATGCAGGCTGCTTGTTTTGGCATTATTGATGCCTCCGACATGCCTGGAACTATGTTCACCTCTATGAATACCAGCTGTTTTGGTGTGAGGATATAATCAAAACGAGCGAAACCTTTACATTCAAATTTGCTGTATAACATGGCCGATGTCGCCTTAATCTCGATTTCGGTAATCTCATCGAGTTCGGCCGGAGTTATCTCGTCCGACTTGCCAGCCGTGTACTTGGCCTCGTAGTCGAAGAAGTCGTTTTTACTGACGATTTCAGTGATAGGGAACACCATTGTGCGTCCTTTAACTTCCATCACCGTGCATGCCAGCTCGCGTCCTTTTACAAATTTTTCGCACATTACCTGATCGCCGGCTTTAAAAGCGAACTCGACTGCTTTGTCGAAGTTTTCGGCCTCGTTCACTTTGGTGACACCAACCGATGAACCGTTGCGTGTCGGCTTTACAAACAAAGGCAGCCCAAGCGTCTTGATGATTTTGTTGGCATCATATGATTCGCCTTTATTGATTAAAATCGAAGGGGAGACGTTAGCGCCTGCTGTCATGGCTATATTTTTGCAAAAGTCTTTGTGGAAGGTGAGGGCGCAAGTGGTGAAACTCGATGAGGTGTAAGGTATTCCGAGCATATCGAAATAGCCCAGCAGCTGACCGTCCTCGCCAGGCACACCGTGAATGGCGTTGAAAACAGCGTCGAAAACCACCTTTTTGCCATCAACCATGATTGAGAAATCATTTTTGTCGACTTCGGTCTTCTGGCCGTTGTCGGCCAAGTGATACCAACTGTCTTTCAAAACCACAATGATGTACGACTCATATTTTTTCGGATCGAGGTTTTTCTTAACCACTTTAGCGCTGCTGATGGAAATTTCATATTCACCCGAGTAGCCTCCACATACTATTGCTATTTTTTTCATGTCAAAATAAACTTAAATTCAATATTTTTCGTTATTTTTGTCGGTTCAAAATTACTAAAAACGACATTATAAATAACGAAAAAAATTAAAAAATGAAATTGTTTCGTTTTTTGAAAGATAAATGGTTCTATATCAGTCTGTTAATCATGGTGTTGATTGTGGTTGGCGTGATTGAGTTCAGCTTCAATTATCTCGACAAATATACCCGTCATGGCGAGGAATTTGCTGTTCCCGACATGGTCGGCATCGATTACGGCGAGGCGGTTGACCGTTATGGTGAAGCCTTTACCTTTATAGTTTTGGATAGCGTCTATGTGAAGGATTTCCCTGAAGGTGCTGTATATCAGCAGAATCCGGCACCGGGTTCGCTGGTGAAACAGGGAAGAAACATGTACATTGTGCGTACTACGATATCTCCTGAAATTGTAAAAATGCCCAACCTTAGAAATTTGTCGCTCCGTCAGGCCATGGTGAGTCTGGGCTCGGTCGGATTGCGTGTTGACAAGCTTGTGTTCGTGGATTATTTCGCGCGAAATGCCGTGGTTGAGCAGAAATTGAAGGACGATGTCATTGAGCCGGGCGAAGATGTTGTGAAAGGCTCGGCCATCATTCTGGAGGTGGGCTATGGCAAAGGCAACCGTAATACCAATCTTCCCGATCTTGTCGGTGTCAATTTAAATGAGGCCAAAAATCAGATAAACGGAGCTTCGCTCAATATCGGCACCGAGATATTCATTGACGACGATGATCCTGAAAACTTGTATGTCAGCAGAATGGATCCTGAATATTCGCGCGATTTGACCGTGCCGCTGGGTTCGATGGTCAGCGTTTGGTACCGTTCGATAAAGAACTTCGATTTCAATTGGTATTGTCAGGAAAAGGCACGTCGCGACTCAATAGTGGAGGTGATGCGCATAAGGAAATACAAGCAGGATACTATCGATTACATAATCGACAGCTTCAACTTCATACTCAAGAACCGCGTTTTTTCGTACGATCCCGACCAACGTGCTCTTGACAAGGCTCTGATGTTCAGAGATTGGTCCAACATTGAAGATGATCTGCTGGATACCATAGGTTATTTTGATTTTGAATTTGATGACATTGACACTAATTTCTTCTATGATGAATAAAAAATTATTTCTTATATTGATTTTTGCCGGTATCGGCATGTTTTCAGCCAGCGCTCAGGAATATCTTAGCGGTTTTTGCGGAGGTGTTCCCGAGGAAGAAGCGCGCCAAGCCAAGGCCGAGACGTTTGCAACTCTGCCGTTTTTCGACGATTTCACCAACAGCGGCATCTATCCTGATGCATCGAAATGGCTGTATGGCAATGTGCTGGTCAACTCGGGCTTTGCCATGATGCCTGTCAACCGACGCGCCGCGACTTTCGATGTGGTCGACCGATTCGGCAAGGTTTATTCCAATGGAAGCAGCAACCCATTCATGGCCGACACTCTTTGCTCGGTGAAGATTCGCCTCGACAGTATTGGCGGTCAGGCTTTGTCGGCAGCCGACTCACTGTATTTCAGCTTCTATTATCAGCCGGGCGGATATGGCGATAGCCCTGAGCGTGACGACTCGCTGGTGCTTCAGTTTGGCTATGGCTATGACGAGGAAGTGTTCGATTCGGTGCTGAATGGCATGGTGACTCTCCGTAAAACCGGCTGGAAGCAGATGTGGGCCTCGGAAGGGATGTCAATCGACACGTTCTTACGTAGTTGCGGCGAAAACAAATTTTTCAAAAAAGTGATGATTCCAATCGTCGATTCATGCTTTTTTGTGGATGATTTCAGGGTGATGTTCTTCAATTACGGTACACTTCCAACCGTGATGTATCCTAACGACAGAAGCAATATGGATATGTGGAACATCGATTTTGTGTATCTTGACAAAGACAGAACACTTGATGATGATAATTATCCGATGGTCGGATTCACAGGCACGGCTCCGTCGTTTTTGAAACGTTATCAGGTGATGCCTTACAAGCATTTCAAAGAGAATCCTATCAACGAGCTGAATATTGATGGCTTTGATGTTTATCTTTCGAATATGGACGAAAATATGCATCAGGTGAAGTATTCCTGCCATGTGGCTGATAACAATTCAGGCTGGACTTATTCATATCAGGCCGATCCGTATGTTATCAATCAGTATCAGAATAACGGCATAATGACTCGGCATGTGCAGATGGGCGATTTCATATATCCTTATGATGTGCCGGCCGACACCACATCGTTCACCATCCGTCATTGTATTGAGGTGGTTGATGAGCATAGCGGTGAGGTGCAAGGCGACACCCTGACACGTCATCAGGGCTTCTACAATTATTTCGCTTACGACGATGGCACTCCTGAGATGGGCTACGGCCTTGTCCCTGACGACACATATTTCGCAGCTCAGTTCAAAGTGGCCACACTCGACACGCTGAGCGGTGTGCAGATGCTGTTCAACCGCACCTTCAACGATGCCAACTACAACTTCTTCGACATAGTGGTATGGCGCGACAATAACGGGAAGCCAGGCGAGATAATCTACACCCTGCGCGATCAGCGCCCGATATGGAACGACAGCCTGATTTATAACTTCTCATACTACAAATTTGACGAGGTTGTGAAGATCAACAGTGTGTTTTATGTTGGATTGCGCCAGCAATATTCCAAGTCGATCAACATAGGATTCGATTCTTCCAACGACAATCGTCAGTACATTTTCTATGAGGTCGGCGATGGCTGGAAAAACAGCTCATTCCCGGGTTCTCTGATGATTCGTCCGGTAGTGGGTAAACGCGCATATTTTGTAGGCGTGGATGAAAACGAGGAGATTGCCGACAATCTTGCGGTTTATCCTAATCCTGCTAAGAATGTGATTCATTTTGAAGGAGTTGATGAAAACAATTGCGATGCGATTGTCGTTTACGACTTGACAGGCAAGGCCGTCAGACAATATCGCTATAGCAATGAATTGAATGTCGCCGATTTGTCAAATGGAGCATATTTGATTAGAGCCGTTGACAAAAACGGTGCAGTTAAGACCGCCAAATTGATGATTTCAAAATAATTGCGATATGTCGGAAGATTTTGTGGGAGTTATAGGTGACAACGGTGAGGAAACAACCGAGCTTTTCGAGCATTTCCGCATTGTGGCCGACAAAGGTCAGACGCTGGTGCGTGTCGACAAATTCCTGCAAAACCGTCTGGAAAACGTTTCCCGCAACCGTGTGCAGAACGCGGCAAAGGCCGGCAGTATTCTGGTAAACGACAAACCGGTTAAGTCCAACTACAAGGTTAAGCCTTTCGACGTGGTCACTGTAGTGTTGGCTTATCCGCCGCGCGAGATTGTCATCACTCCTGAAAACATTCCACTTGATGTGGTTTACGAAGACGACGATGTCATAGTGGTCAACAAACAGGCTGGTTTGGTGGTGCATCCCGGTCACGGCAATTTCGACGGCACTTTGCTCAATGCATTGGCCTATCATTTCAAGCAGAACGGGTCAAAAGTGGAGAACGGATTCGGGTATCTGGTGCACCGAATCGACAAGGATACAACTGGTCTGATGATAGTGGCAAAGAACGAGACGGCGCAAACCGTTTTGGCGGCACAGTTTTTCGAGCACTCCATCACCAGACGCTACCAGGCTTTGGTGTGGGGCGACTTTCCGCAAGACGAAGGCACCATCGAAGGTAATATCGGGCGTTCGGTGCGCGACCGCATAGCGATGGCTGTATATCCCGACGGCAGTCAGGGAAAAGATGCCGTCACGCATTATCAAGTATTGGAACGCTTCAATTACGTCACCTTGGTCGAATGCCGCCTTGAGACAGGCCGCACTCACCAGATACGCGTTCACATGCAATATGCCGGCCATCCGTTGTTTAACGACGCTTTATACGGAGGCGACAAGATTCTGAAAGGAACAACATTCTCGAAATATCGCCAGTTTATCGATAATTGCTTCAGCGAGATTCCGCGTCATTGCCTGCATGCCAAAGTGCTGGGCTTTGTGCATCCGACAACAGGCAAGGAGCTGCTGTTCGACTCGGAACTGCCGGCCGACATGCAGATGGTTCTGGCCAAATGGAGAAGTTATCTCAAAACTAGAATAGAAGAAAATTAAAACATAAAAATATGATAGTCATTACAGGTGCTGCGGGTTTTATCGCAAGTGTCGTGGCGGGATGCCTCAATCAACAGGGTAGAAACGATTTGGTCCTTGTCGACGATTTTTCAAAAAAACAGAAGGAAAGAAACTTTATTAATAAACAGTATCAGCTGTTGCTCGACAGAAAAGAGCTACACGGTTGGCTAAAAGACAATCACGATAAAGTTGATTTCGTAGTACACCTTGGCGCGCGCACCGACACCACCGAGTTCGATTGGAATGTGTTTGTCGAGCTCAATGTTGACTATACAGAGCGTTTGTGGATGCTGTGCACGGAATATCAAATCCCGTTGGTCTACGCATCAAGCGCCGCCACCTACGGCGGCGGCGAGCTTGGCTACAACGACAGTCACGACGTGGTCGAGAAACTGCAACCGCTCAATCCTTACGGACGCTCCAAAAACGAGATAGACAAATGGATACTCAAGCAGGAAAAATGTCCTCCGTTCTGGGCCGGCCTGAAATTCTTCAACGTGTATGGACCTAACGAATATCACAAAGGCCGCATGGCATCGGTCATTTTGCATTCGTTCCATCAGATTCAGGAGACAGGCGAGGTGAAACTGTTCCGTTCGCACCGCCCCGATTTCAAAGACGGACAGCAACTTAGAGATTTTATCTATGTTAAAGATATTGCTTCGGTGATTCTTTTCCTTATCGACAAGCGTCCTGAGAGCGGCTTGTACAATCTTGGCACCGGCTGCTCCCGCTCGTTCTACGACTTGGCCGCCAACACTTTCAAGGCTATGGGTAAAGAGGTTAACATCAAGTTTATCGATACTCCGCTTGACATCCGCGACAAATATCAGTACTTCACCGAAGCCAATATGACCAAACTTCGCAAGGCAGGATACGACAAACCGTTCACCAGCCTTGAAGACGGTGTCTGGGATTACGTTACAAATTATTTGATTCCCAATAGAACATTCTAATTGAACCGTCATTTCGACTGGAACGAAGTGAAATGGAGAAATCTCCGACATATGAATCACTGACTCAATTGCCGGAGATTTCTCCATTCCGTTCCATTATCATTCCACTTCAGTCGAAATGACGTGTAACTGTCAACTGTTAACTGTCAACTGTCAACTGTTAACTGTCAACTGTTAACTTGTTTCTGCTTTTCGGCAAGCTGTTTGTCAAGGTCTAATAAGAATCCTTTAGCATCATTGAGGGTGCGGACCAACATGGCGTTGCCTTCCAATTTGTCGAACTTGGTTTTCATGGCGTCTTTGGCTCCCTGAATGGTGTAGCCTTTCACTTTCACCAACTGATGAATCATCTGAAGGTAACGCAAGTCGCGTTCGGTGAACAGACGGTTGCCTTTTGTGCTCTTGCGCGGGCGTAACACGTCAAATTCGCTTTCCCAATAGCGTATGGTGGATGGAGCTACGTCAAACATCTCGGCCACTTCGCCAATTCGATAATATAACTTCTTGATTTCCATATCAATCCATTGTCATTGACTGATGTTCCGACAATTCAAGAATCTTCTCATACTCTTCAGGCGTCAGGTCGTCGAAGAAAAAGTCGATAGGGTTGATTGCCTTGTTGTTTTTGATGACTTCGTAATGCAAATGCGGAGCCGTTGACTTGCCGGTGTTGCCCATAAGGGCTATGTTTTCGCCACGTGTCACCTTCTGGCCTTTCTTTACAAGGGCTTTCTTGAGGTGAGCGTAACGGGTCTTGTATCCGTATCCGTGATCCACCAAAATATAATTGCCGTATCCGCTGTTGCCAAGCACCACGGTCTCAACCACGCCGTCGCCGGTGCAGTAAATTTTGGTGCCTATAGGCCCGCTAAAATCTATGCCGCTATGCAACTTTTGAACTTTATAGAACGGATCGGTACGATACCCATAATGTGATGATATTCTGTAGATATCCACGTCTTTTACAGGCATGATGGCTGGGATGCAGCGCAGCATCTCGGCTTTTTTTGTCGCCATGTCGTAAACCTCGTCAAACGACTGCGACTGCACCATCATCTGGCTTTCAAGAATGTCAACTTTTTGCGCGGTTGATTTAACTATCTCGGAATTATCAAAACCATCCAGCGAAGAGTAACGGTTGCTGCCGCCATAACCGGCTTTTCGCATGGCCATCGGTATTGGCTCGGCTTCGAATATCATCCTGTATATGTTATCGTCACGGTCCTGCATCTCGCTGAGCTGGTTGTCGATGCTCTTAATCTTGTTACTGATGATGTCGTACTGGAACTGAAGAAATTCAATTTCACGCGCCTGCATGCGCTCTTTTGGGGTTCCGACAGCGTTTTGGATTATGGTTGTGACGGTGTAACCTAAGATTCCGGCAGTTAAAATGTAAATTAATATATTCCTTATGCGCTTGCCTTTTGAGGGTTTATATTCCTCATAATCAAGCGATTTTGGATTATATATGAATTTTTTGTCTGCCATTATTATTAAAAATGTATACGATAAACGATTTATTTACGTATTTAATGTGCAAAGATAATAATATTTTTGTTATCTTTGCCAACTTTTTGTTGAAAATAATAAAACATAATGAAAGCAAACGAGATTCGTAAGAGTTTTCTGGACTTTTTTCAGTCGAAGCAACACCTTGTAGTGCCATCCGCACCTATAGTTGTAAAAAATGACCCGACCTTGATGTTTACCAATGCCGGCATGAACCAGTTTAAGGATGTTTTTTTGGGTAACAACCCTCGCAAAGCGCCAAGAGTCACTGATATCCAGAAATGTCTCCGCGTTTCAGGAAAACACAACGACCTTGAGGAAGTGGGCCGTGACACATACCATCACACCATGTTCGAGATGATGGGCAACTGGTCGTTCGGCGACTATTTCAAGAAGGAAGCAATCGCTTGGGGCTGGGAGTTTCTGACCGAGGTGATGAAGATAGATAAAAACAAGCTTTACGTCACAGTGTTCGGCGGCGACGAAAAAGACGGCATGGCTCCTGATAACGAGGCTTACGAATTTTGGAAGGAACACGTCGACGAGTCGAGAATCATCTACGGCTCAAAGAAAGATAATTTCTGGGAAATGGGTGAGACCGGCCCGTGCGGACCTTGCTCAGAGATTCATATCGACATCCGCGACGAAGAGGCTCGCAAGCGTGTCAACGGCCGCGACCTTGTCAACAAAGACGATCCGGAAGTGATTGAAATCTGGAACCTCGTGTTCATGCAGTACAACCGTCTTGCAAACGGCAGCCTTGTTGACCTGCCGGCAAAGCATGTCGACACAGGTATGGGCTTTGAACGTCTGGTGCGCGTGATGCAAGGCAAGAAGTCGAACTACGACACTGACGTGTTTACACCTATCATCAATGAGATTTCACAGCTTTCAGGAATAAAATATGGCGAAAACGAGAAATCAGACATCGCAATGCGTGTGGTTGCCGACCACCTTCGCGCTGTAAGCTTCGCCATCACCGACGGCCAGCTGCCATCGAACAACGGAGCAGGTTATGTGATTCGTCGTATCCTTCGTCGTGCTGTTCGTTACGGCTACACTTTCCTGAAGTTTACAGAACCGTTCGTATATAAACTGTTGCCGGTCCTCGTCCGCGAGATGGGCGAGCAATATCCTGAAATCAAGGCTCAAGAGATGCTTGTCTCGAAGGTTATTTACGAAGAAGAGGCATCGTTCCTGCGCACTTTGGCGTTGGGTATCAAACGTTTTGAGAATTATGTCGAGCAAAATAAAGGCGCAAAACTCATCGATGGCGCTTTTGCTTTCGAGCTGTTCGACACCTACGGCTTCCCGGTTGACTTGACCAACCTCATGGCTGAGGAAAAAGGTCTCGAAGTCGATATGGAAGGCTTCAACAACAACCTCAAGGAGCAGAAAGACCGTTCACGCAAGGCAGCCGAGAAGATGTCGGGCGACTGGGTCGAGCTGATTCATGAAGACAAACCTACTACATTCGTCGGTTACACCGAGATGGAGTGCCAGGCCAAGATATTGAAATTCAGAGAAGTTGTCGCCAAGGGTAAGAAACATTTCGAGATAGTTCTCGACAAGACTCCGTTCTATGCTGAGATGGGCGGTCAGGTTGGCGATAAAGGTGTGTTGGTGTCGGAAAACGAGACACTTCACGTGGTCAACACAGTGAAAGAGAACGACCTTAGCATACATATCACCGATGCTCTTCCGCAGCAGCCGGAGGCAGTGTTTACTGCAAAAATTGATGTTGAGCGCCGTTTGAAGATTGAGGCTAACCACACTGCCACTCACTTGATGCACGCTGCTTTACGTCAGGTGCTCGGAACACATGTTGAGCAGAAGGGTTCAATGGTCGACGATGAACGTCTGCGTTTCGACTTCAGCCACTTTGCAAAGATGACCGACGAGGAGATTCGCAAGGTTGAAACCATTGTCAACCAGAAAATCAGGGAAGATTTACCGAACCAGACCGCTGTCGATGTCCCGATTGATGAAGCCAAGAATATGGGCGCGATGGCATTGTTCGGTGAGAAGTACGGCGACAAGGTTCGCGTTGTGAAGTTCGGTGAAGGCTATTCTTGCGAGTTGTGCGGTGGCACTCACATCGCTTCGACAGGTCGCATCGGAGGTTTTAAGATTTTGACCGAAAGCGCTATTGCCGCTGGTGTGCGCCGTATCGAGGCAATCACAGGCGAGGCAGTCATCGATTATCTCGACAATCAGATTGATACACTCAATAAAATCAAAGGTCTTGTCAAATCGTCAGGCGATGTGGTGAAGGCTGTTGAGAATCTCTCGGCACAGAACACCATGCTCCAGAAGAAGATTGAGGCCATGATGATGGCACAGGCTGTGAGCGATGCTAAGAACGCATACAACGCCGCCACCGAATGGAACGGCCATAAACTCGTGGTAGCCCGCATCGATGCCGACATGAACCAGATGCGCAACGTCGCTTCGGCTTTGAAGGATATTGACGCAGAAGTAGTGGTGATTCTTGGTGGCGTGTTTGAAGACAAACCTGCTCTCTGCGTGATGCTTCCTCAAAGCCTCGTCGATGCCAAGAAGATGGACGCTGGCGCAATGGTGCGTGAAGCAGCAAAAGAAATCCAAGGCGGTGGCGGCGGACAGAAGACACTTGCAACTGCTGGCGGAAAGAACGCCGCAGGCATCGACAAGGCAATGGAAATTTTGAAAAACAGCTTTAAATAATAGTGAATAAACGTTTCATAGTCGGTATAGGTGTCATCATAGCATTGGCGACAATGCTAATGATTGGTTGCAAAAAAAGCGACCACAGCACCCTTGTTGCCTTAGGTGACGAGCATTATATGAAAAGTATCAACGACATCTATCCCAAGACTTATCGTGACCAGTGGAGTAGTATTGTCGGATCACTACAAACACCTGTATACGAAGGCATTTTCCCTCCGAATCTGATAGGTGAATATGTCATCAAAGGCGATTTGGTGGGTGGCGACGAAGTCATGCACCAACCTGTTGGAGGCGATGTGCCTGGAGAGCAGATTTATCCTTATTACAAGAATCAGTATACGTATTTTAAAATAACAAACCAGAAAAACGGTGTTGCCAAAGTATACATGAGATTGTATTTCCCTAACAATCCTTCCAGTTATGAGGAACCGGTTACCGACTCGGTGTATATCTTCGGCAATGGAGCGACCGGAGAGTTTACCATGGTGTTCGATGCCACAAGCCCTATGGGTATAGGTGAACAGTACTATGGCTTTTTAATTACCGGAAAAAGGACGCACAAAGTCGTTGGCCAGGATACCATTCAGGGTATTCAGGATATCAGAAGATGGCATCTGGTCAAAGGAAGAACGGACAACTTGCCGCAGTATTATTACACTGGCGGCCAACGTTTGTATAAAGATATAAGTAATTTTGCCGAAAAGGTTGAATATAACTGGGATTTAGAAGGAGAATGACAATGATGAAAAAGATTTTCGGCATATTGATTATAGTTTTTGCAATCAGTCTACAGACTATGGCCCAGGTAGACTATAGCTTTGGCTATATCAAGAAGAAACGCGATTTCAAAAACGTGCCCACAATTGGTATAAAAGGCGGAATCACTCTGTATTCCATGCATTTTTCCGATGCCAACTACAATGATTTGCCAGGCAAATATTTGCTGAAACCGGGCTATGGCATTTTTGTGGAGTATGATGTGAATATTAAGAACACTCCTGGCTTTACTATCGGAGCCGAGCTCATGGCTGTCAACAGAGGCTATACCAAGGAATTCGTTTTAAGACCAGGTTCGGCCGATATTCAGGAAATCGACAAGCTCGACGCCAAGTACATTGACTTGAGAATCCCGTTCGGCTACCGCTTCTATAGCGATCAGACGGTCAACCCGTATATCTTTGCCGCTCCTTATGTGGGCTTTTGCTATGGCGGTGCCATATCAAAGGAATTCCCCAATGGCGAGTCCACCGACCAAACTGTCGATATTTCGCAGTCTGACGCTGTCATCAACCCGTTGGATGCTGGTGTCATTCTCGGCGCAGGTATCCGTTTCAATATCAAATTTGACGTCTTCTCGCTGGTTTTGAAGCTGGACGGCTCATACAATTTTGGTTTGATGAATACATATAGCAAGACCGACGGTGTTCCCGCCGATCTTTATGCTTATACTTTTACTGATGACTCCCGCAATAACAGGGGATTTGAGTTTATGCTCAGCCTTGGATTGCCGTTGAAGTTCAACTTCCTTCACGATGCCTGCCACGGCTGGTAGCCTATTCGCGCTTATTTGTTGAGCACGAATTTCTTCGTTACCACGAAGTCTTTTCCGGTAAATTTTACAAAGTACATACCGTTGGGCAGTCTGCTCATCGAGTAATGTGTCACATTGTTCTCGGTGTTGGCATAGAATTGGTCTATAATCTCACCCTTTGTATTGTAAATGCTGATGATAAGCGGCGTGGCTGTAAACTTCTCGCTGTATCCGATGTATAGCTCGCCACTGGTAGGGTTAGGGAAGATGTTGACCATGTTTTCGTAGTTGTATTCATCTACCGATTCACCGGCCTGGTAGCCGTCGGTATAGATGAACTTCTCGGTCGACACTATGCCGCACAAGGTGTTGATGGTGCATTTCAGCAAAGCATTGCCTTCGGCGTTGACAAACACATAAGCTCTGGTCAGATCGGTCGAGTCAGGGTATCCAATCTGCCATGATGACTCGTAATTCTCCGGATCGTCAGGGTACAGACGGTTAGGGGTGTTGTAGTAGCTGAAAATCTCCCAGGTGAAATCTTCAGGATGTGTCGGATAGTCCGGATCGTCGCCATCCATGCCGGCGCCCGCTATGCCTTCTATCTTGTATTCGTAGACGTATGGCATGAATCCGATGCCAGGGATGACAAGCTTGTCGCCGGCTATACTGTCGATACTCGGGCGCTCGTAAAGTCGCAGATTCAGGTGTCCGATACTGTCACAACCATGAGACGAAGCGCCTTGGAAATTGAACTGCCAATCGGTGCCGCTGCCCCAAATCTTGGTGTTCAGCTCTTCATATCCCCAGAGGTAGTATCCTCCAAGGTTTTTACAAGTATCAACAATCATTGCCGAGCTCGCGCCAGGGTCGACTGTAAAGCTGAGGTTGCCTTCGTCAAGCACCAGGGTGACAATACTGTCGCATCCGTGAATTGTAGTGAATGTGTGAGGATAATTGCCGCGCTCAGTGTATGTTTGTCCGTTGCTTGGCCAGTAATATTCCATGCAGTGATGCTCAGGATAGTTGATCGAGACATATTCGTCGGCGTTATGCTCATCGTAAACCGGGTGTCTGGTGAAATCGATTATCAGATGTTTCTCGCAATCGCCGTATGGATACACAGTGTCGAAAATACAGGTTTGATACAGGGTTTTGATTGCAACGCCGTCATCGTAATATGTATACGGCTCGTCGCAGGTTTCCTCTGTGAAATGATTTTCTACCACTTCGTTGACTGTCAGATATAACGATACATTGACGTTACACCCGAATTGGTTTGGCACTGTGGTGTGCCAGCCGTTGGCTCCGGTAGCTTCGCTAAACTCTTGTGTTGTGCCGTCAGGCAGCTCCAACACGTATGGAAGCTCGCTCGGACACACGGCCATCACTACGTCCATGTTTTCCGCAGGATTCACCGTCAGGTTGACTTGTGGCCGTAGTGTAGTCTGTCCGTCGTTTATCTCGCAGGTGATGGTATATTCGCCTGGCAATGCCGGATCGATTGTGGTGTTGGCCGATGTAGGATTGCTGAAGGTTACATGATCTGGAACCGCCTGCCATGAGTATGTATACGAGCCGTTGCCGCCAATTGCCGAAGCCGATACGGTTGTTGTGTTGCCGTCGCAGATTTCTTCGGCTGCTATTGTGGCGTTTGCTGTCATTTGCGCTCCAACTGAAACAGTCACTTGGTCGGTGTCTGAGCAACCGCTCTTGGTTACCGTAAGTGTGAATGTTGTGGCTTCGGTCAGCGGTATGGTTTGCACTGTCTGTTGGTTAGGGTTGCCGTTGATTTTGTTGACCGGAGTCCATGCGTATGACGCGCCAGCGACAGCTGTTGCTGAAAGTGTGGCAGAGTTCTGGTAGTTGACGTTCTGGTCGTTGCCAGCATTGGCGACGGGGAAGGCATTGACGGTGACGGTTTTCTGGCAAGTGTGTGTACAAGTGTTTTCACCGCATGCCACAGTTAGCGTTGCTGTGTAAGTGCCGGCTTCGGCATAGGTGTGTGTCGGGTTTTGGTCATGCGATGTGGCACCGTCGCCGAAGTTCCAATGATAGCTTGTAATCTGCTGTCCAGACGGGCTTGTTGATGATGTACTGGTGAAATGTGTCGCATCGCCTACACATACAGTTGTGGAGTTGAAGTTTGCCGTAGGATTGGCATATACCGCCACTTGCGTGTCGGCGCTGCTGCTCTGACCGTTCAACGCTATGGTGCATGTGTATGTACCGGCCATAGCCATGGTGCAGTTAGGGCGTGTAACATTCTGTCCTGAAGCCGACCATCCGCCAGGTCCCGACCAGGTATATGTCGCGCCGCTTTGGGCGTTGCCGGTCAATGTAATTGTCTGTCCAACGCAATAAGGACCGCCGTTTTCAACCAGTGGAGGCATAATGCTGCAGTCTGTTGTGCCAGTTCCTGATGTTTTGCTGAATGTGATATTACAATTGTGGTTCGAATAATTGGTGATAACAAGAATATAATATTGACCTGTTTGAGCTGAATTAGGTATGATACAGTTTTCAGTGGCATTGGAAGAATAGCTGCAACTTACTCTTTTGGCTAATGTTAATCCATTTGGACAAGGTGTGACAGGATCTTCAAATGGACCCCAGCAGCAAAAGTCAATATCTTCACTCGGTGTGCTGTACATGTAAATCGTCATTCCACCTGCATTAGCCATTCTCATATAATACCAAGCAGGATTAGGAGTTGTACTTAAACAATCATAGTTTGGGCCAGGTTCACCTGAACCGGCATTCACGCCAGCCGGGAACTGATACTGTCCGTTGTCGGTGCAGAAAGGATCGGCGGTGTTGCAGTGGTTGTTCTGACGGTCCTTGACGTACATATCCATCATCATATTGGCAATGAAGCTATCCGTCAATGATGCTTTCCAAACATAAAACTGGTCTCCGACCTCATCTTTAGGCATCGCGCTGAATGCTGCAACCTCTTCCTGATAGAATTGATTGAAAACTCTTTCCAAATTATTATATTCCATCTTTTTACCGCTTTTGACGACAAAGATACCGTCCTGCTCGCCTAATGTGACGTCAAAACGGTCGTCATTCTCCAAAGAATAAAGCAGGTGCATTCGTTGCTCGAACAAGTCAATCTTCGAGATGTCAAGTTCCAGCTTATTCTGCATCTTGTCAAATGTATACAGATTCTTTATGGATTGGGCCTTGATTGAAATGGTGAGCAACAAAGCTGCAAGAATTATAAATGCTTTCTTCATTTTTCAAAGTTTTTATTGATGAAACCAACCTGCAAATATACAAAAAAATAATTACATGTGCAAAAACTCGCAGAGTTTTTGCACTGCTCTTCCTCTGTGTGAAATCTTATTTTTAACTTCCATCGGCATTTCGGCAAAGGTCTGCTCGTAGCCGTCAGGTTGGAAGATAGGGTCGTAGCCGAAGCCGCCATGGCCGTGTTCTTCTTCAAGAATCTTTCCGTTGACTATGCCTTCAAAGAAATACTGCTTTCCGTCAAGGTTTAAGGCTATCACAGTGCGGAAACGGGCCTTGCGGTTGGTTTTGCCTTTCATTGCGGCCAGCATTTTCACAACATTGTCGTGATAGGAGCAGCCTTCGCCTGCATAGCGGGCCGAGTACACTCCAGGGGCACCGTCCAAGGCTTCCACTTCTAAGCCGGTATCATCGGCAAAACAATTCAGGTGGAAGTTGTCGGTCACGAAATCGGCCTTGATTTTGGCGTTGCCTTCCAGCGTGTCGGAGTCTTCCACAATATCTTCCATGCAGCCGATATCACGCAGTCCTACAACTTCGTAATCCTTCAAAATGTTTCTGATTTCAGCTAACTTATTCTTATTATGCGTTGCGAAAACTAATTTTTCTTTCATCTTAATACTTTAAATTTTGACTTCAAACTATGCAAAGCCTCACTTCAGGGTAAGCCCTTGAGGTCTTACATTCGTGATGCTTTCGCATAGTTTTCCGTCTTTATTACTTCAATACTTATAACATTTACACTTTTAAACTTTCAACTTTAGACGGTCGACCGACCGTCTCTACTTTCAACTACTCTCAACACTACACTCTAAACTCTACACTTTTCTTATGACTCCAAACTATGCAAAAAGCCGCAGGCTAATTATTTCCGCTAACGCAATGCCTGCTATTTTTTGCATAGTTTTCCGTCTTTAAACTATAATACTCCAATTAATCGGTGCGATATTATTATTAATAAGGTATTGATTGGCTTGTGAAAAGTGTCTGCATCCGAAGAACCCGCGGCTGGCCGAGAGTGGGGAAGGGTGCACTGTTTTCAATATTAGGTGTTTGCTGTGGTCGATAAGGTTTTCCTTTGCTATGGCATAGTTGCCCCACAACATGAATACCAGATGCTCTTTCTTCTCAGATAACGCACGAATGGCGGCGTCGGTAAATTGCTGCCAACCTATGCGGGCATGTGATGCCGCCATATTGGCTCTGACCGTCAATGACGCATTCAGCAACAATACGCCTTCGTCGGCCCATTTCTCCAGATTGCCGTTTCTTGGAATCGGCATGCCGATATCGCTGTGCAGCTCCTTGAAAATGTTCAACAAGCTTGGAGGTGGCTGTATGCCGTCGGGAACAGAGAAGGCCAAGCCGTGTGCCTGACCAACGTTGTGATAAGGATCCTGACCCAATATGACAACTTTCACTTTATCGAAAGGTGTGCGGTTGAATGCGTTGAATATCAGCGGTGACGGCGGATAAACCACATGCTGGCGTTTTTCTTCGATTAGAAAGGCTTTGATACCGGCGAAATACGACGAAGAAAACTCGTCTTTCAAAGCCTCGTACCAACCTTCTTCAATCACAGGTTTCTTCATATCAACCATCGTGAATTTTTTTAAAATTTAATGTACAAAATTAGAAAAAATATCGTTTCTTTGTAAACGGAAAATTAATAATAGTAATATATGAAGAAATTAGCATTGTTGTTGGCATTGGCATTCACTCTTGGAGTGGTGTTCACTTCATGCCGTCAAACCAAAACGTGCCCGGCATATGGCGAGCATCAGCAGTATCAAAGGGAAAACGTTTATTGATTTTTTAAAAAATGGTTAAAAAAAGGCTCCCGATCGATCGGGAGCCTTTTTTGTGATTTGTACCGTTTGATTAGTATACCAGGAACTTGGCTGTCTTCATTGTGTTGCCAGCCTGCAGGCGGATGATGTATGTGCCGCTTGTGAGGTTTTCAACATTGAAGTTCACAGTGTGCTCACCTTGAGTATAATATCCCAGGTTGTTGCTTGTCAACATGCGGCCTGAGAGGTCGTAGATCTGATAAGATACTTTGCCGTTCTGGCTCATGTCGAACTTGAACTGTGCGTTGCCATTAGCTGGGTTAGGATAGACGTTAACTTGTGCGAAACCGCCTTCGAGGTCGTTTTCTTCAACGCCAAACTCAGGACCAACTTTGTGTGTGCCGCAAGTAATAATGCCGGCGCCGTATGTGGCAGCGTAAATCATACCTTCGTTATAGATACCTGGATAGATGACATATGTCTCATCACCCATTTCATCATAAAGGATGTCAACCTTGTCATCGTGATTTTCCATGACGGCTTGTTTGATATCCATAACCGGGCAGTCGATGTCACCCGACTTAGTCCATGTGCTTCCGTTTTCAGAAACATAGATACCAAATTCAGTTCCGATGATGTAAGCGCCTTCTTCTTTCTCAATGATGCTTGAGTAAACCGGGAAGTGTCCGAGGTTACCCTGGATTGAGCTGAAGCTTGTGCCACCATCGGTTGATCTGTAAACGTAGTTGGTGTTGCCATAATTACCCAATGTTACGAGAATCTCATTGGCGTTGAGCGGGTCGACAGCGATGCTTGTGATGGCGCGATCAGCAAAAGCAGCATCTGTGATGTTATATATCTGTACACATGGGTTGAGAGAGTCAGTAACGTTGGCTTGTTCTGCTGTGAAGGCATCGTTGATGTTAGTGAATCTGTAGAGGTTACCATTGGCTGTTCCAACGTAAGCATTGTTGCCGTCAGCACTCAAGGTAACTGCTGTTGGAAGACCGTTGATTGCGCTCATGAGGAACCACTCAGTGTCTTTGTTGAAGATGAGAGCGTCTCTTGTCATGTAGACTTTGCCTTCAATGGCGCAGACCATATTGGTCTTGATAGGATCATGCAATCCCCAGATTGTATCACCTGGAATCCACATGTATCCGCCAGCTACTGTATCTACGTGAGCCTCGTCATGTGGTGGCTCTGGCATTGTGTAATCGATAGGATAGCCAGCCTGTGCGCTGTAATAATATACGTTATCACCAGCCTTGACGTTTCTTCTGACTGCAAGGTACAGAGTGTCGAAATCAATATGCTCAGTGTAGAGGTAATCGTGCAAAACCTGATAAACATTCAAAATGTCATCATTTGTTTCATACAATGTGTCGTTTAAGTTGACTGACACGTACATGTTCAATGTGTCGTTTTCCTCAATGTAGATGATGCCGTTTGTTACGAACACTGTGTCGTTGATGTCGAATGTGTCAACCACTGTGATAGTGTTGATCAAATCGTTGTAAGTGTCAAGAATTTCCTTGACGTCAATTGAATGATGATTGTCTTCGTATGTCTCAAACAGGGCGTAAGGTGTTCTGAAAGCATTGCTGTTGGTGATGTTGCCGTCAGCGCTGAACTTGGTGAGGTCGTAGTCGTCACCGCCTGTTTCTGATCTGTAGATAGGCATGCTCAAGCTGCCTGTACCTGACACGAAGAAAATCAGTGGGTTGATTGTTGAAATAGCGCAAGGACCGCCGGCATATTCCTTTGTGAAGTATCCGAAAGCGTTGTTTGTAGCTGTCGGGTTCGGGAACACTGCGTATCCTGTTGTGCTGTTGTTAATATTTTCATTACCTGTCATCATCACTGTACCGTGATCGAGGCAGCCGCCAAGGAACATCGTTGAGCCACCGATACCGACATTCATCATGCGAGCCACTGAGGTGTGCTCTTCGTCGGTGTAGAAGTAACGGTTGGCACCTTTGTATGAATAAATACCTTCAGCGTATTCGCCTTTGAAAACACCACCCACTGTTCCAACAAAGAATATGTTAGGATTTGATGGATTGAATGCGATGTTCTGAATGCCCTGGTGAAGGTAGATGTAACGGTTCCATGCGATAGGTGTGTACTCGTATGTGTTGTTTTCAGAAATCTGCAAAGGTCTGTAACTGTTAACTCCTGAAGCTGTAGCGTCTTCAAACAGCCAGAGGTCGTCAGAACCGATGAGGAGCTTTCTAGGATTGTTAGGATAAACAATCATGAATCCGTCGATATTGGCGTCTGCGCCGAAAATGTTGTACATGCCTGTTGCGGCCATAGCCACTTCCCATGTGTCACCACCGTCTTCTGTGAAGTAAATGATTCCTGTTGAATAAGCACCTGCTGTGCCGGAGATATAAGCAATGTACATGAAGTTTGCATCATCCGGTGACATTGCGATGATTTTGAAGTTGGTGTTGTTCGTCGGGAGTGTACCATTGTCGACACCATTGATGATGTCTATGAATTGGCCGCCATTCTTTGAAAGGAATACTGTTGCATCGTCAGCAGCCATAACGTCGCCGTTGTTGTTTGACTTCACTGATCTGAAGATACCTGCTTGTACCATTGACCATGAACTGCCGTTATCTTCGCTGACCATAAGACCGCTTTCTGTAGCAGCATAAATCTTTCCGTTTGTGATAGTCATCTCGTTGACGAAAGCCCAACCTGTTGTGCCTGAGAGTGACTCGAGTGTGGTCGAACCGTTTCTCATCACATAAATACCTTTGCCTGAGAAGTTCTCTGAATAACCGTAGTCGGCAAGAGGGTTGAGGGTCTGGGCGTCGCGGCCGTCACCTGTACCGATGTAGAGGTCGCCGTTGCTTGCCATGACCATGCAGCTGATTGGCTCTACGCTTGTGGGTGTAATTTTCTTGAAAGTGATGCCTCCGTTGGTTGTTTTGTACAAATCACCACCAGCTGTGCCTATGATGACGTTTCCGTCATTGTCATAAACGACAGCCTTGGTGAAACCACCGAAGTTGTCCGGACCGGCATATACCCAATCCAGATCTGCTCTGCTTGTTGATTGAGCCGACTTGTGAGCCTCGATTAACAAAGCTGGGTCGATCAAACCGGTCTCTTGATTTGCGCGAATGCTCTTCATGAATGAAGAAATTGTAGCTTTTGTGCTTGACCTTGGGGTGTATTTTCCCTGGTCTCCAGCAGCGTTAGCCACCAAACTTGCTTGAGCTAACACCATGGTTATCAAAAGCATACTTAACGGTAAAAATCTTTTTTTCATATCACGTAATTTAGACATTAATATCTATTAAAAACTATAACCTATTTTAGGGTTCAAAAATACAACATTTTTTCAATGTGTACAACATATTTTAGGAAAAAATTTAATATTTTTTCTCCTAAAGCCCTAAAATAGGTTTAGTATCAAAAAAAATTAACTGATAATTAGTACTTTATGGTAATGGATGATGGCATCCAACCAGTGCTTCCATCGGCAATTTTTATTTTATCCCAATCATTGCTGTGGTCCAAGATCTCAACTTTTGTACCTTCATGCAGCACAAACAGGTCGGTGCCCGATGACGATGGAGAACTTTTTACAGTGATGGTCGGTATGATAACAATTGCCTCGTTATGCTCCGACAGATAATTGCGTTTCTGTGACGCGAACACTGTTGAACAAACAAATATCACTATCAAAATCAGCCCGGTGAAAAACATGGATTTCTTTAAAACTTTTGTGTGGGCTGTGAAATAGAAGAATATGGCAACTAAAAGAATTGCAAGTACAATAAGCGAGAATGTCGCCCAAGCGTCAGCAGACAATTTGTTGCCTATGTTTTTCCACCATCTTGACATAAAAAACTCAGGTATCGGCTCGATTTTGTCGGTTATCAGAGAATTGGCAATATCAAGATTATACTTGATTTCCTGATTGTCAGGGTCGAGTTTCAGGGCCTTCTCGTAGTTGAGTATGGCCATAGGATAGTTGCGCATTTTGAAATACGCGTTGCCGTTGTTATATAATAAAGGTGCTGACACGTAACCGGCATTCAGAATACCTTCGTATATCACCACCGCTGTGTCAAATCGGTTTTCGCTGTAATAAAAATTAGCCTTGGCAAACTCTTGCTCGTAGACGGCCTGGGCTTTCAATCCCAAGGTGACAGCCATCAAAACCATTAAACAATATATCTTTTTCATATTGAAATTCTTATAACTTTTATTAAATGTCAATTCTTAATGAAGATTCTTCTCGGCTTTGGATATCACTTCAACGCCCTTGCCGTACAATTCCTCCATTTTCTTGCCGGGGTCACCTGGCGCGAAACGGGCGAATTCGCAGCTGTTCAGTAATTCAATAAATTGATTTATAATATCTTCTGGGACGTTTTTGTTGGTCATCATTTCCTTGACGGTATCCATCGAAAGTTGCGAGCGGGCTATGTTCAATTTGTCGCTGATATATCCCCACAAAGCCTGCGAAAACTCCTCGTAGAAATGATTCTGGTCTTTTGTCTTCAGATAATTGTAAGCGTTCTGCAGACGTTTCTTGGCAACCTTAGTGGCTTTTTTATTTCTTACCAATACCTGATTTTGGTTGAATTTGTTGATTTTCCGGTAGCTTACAAGGGTAATCGCGAATATGATTATCATCAAAGCGACTATAATGAAGTACAATGATGAAGCAAACAGGAGTGAGCCGTCTTTGCCGAGTCGGCCGGCAGGCATGATGTGGTGTATGTCTTTGCCGATTCTTGTTACAGATTCACGACCTTCAGTGTATTCGTCGCCCGTGCCTGTGTAGCCTTTGTTGGTACTTCTGTCGATGTGCATTGAATAACTGTCCGATTTCAGAGTGACATATCTGCCTTTGGCCGGATCGAAGTATGAAAACTCTGTCGGCTTGATTTCGAAATCGCCGGCAGCTCTTGGAATAACAACGTATTCGGCCTTCTTGGTGCCGCTGATGCCATACGAATTGTTTTTGGTATTAGTGGTGACTTTCGGGTCGTATACTTCGAAATCGTGAGGAAAGACCGGTCGCAGGATGTCCAACAGCTCGATGTTGCCTTTGCCTGATACTGTGTAGATTACCGTGAAAGCGTCATTCGACTTCATTTCGGTTTTGTCAATGTTTGAAGTGAAGGTGAATTGTCCGACAGCCCCCATGAAACTATCAGGCTTGTCCTTGGTCGGCAGGGCTTTAATCTCAATCTCGATAGGTTGTGATTTTATGTCTTTTTTAACATTGGTGTACGAGGTGCCCATGATGTCGCCGAAGAAGTTGTCAAACGGGTCGTAGGCGTGTGACTGGCGGTTTTCGTTTTTAACCTGGGCCACACAGCTGATACCCAAAGGATCAATGGTAAGATTGCCGGCTTTTTGAGGTATCAGCACCATTTCCTGAATAGTCGCCACATGATATTCTTTGTTGTCGCGTATTATCGACGATTGCTGGATTGTTCCGTTGTTGTCGGTTACATCTTTGGTCCAAAATCCTGAATATGAAGGGGCTTTGGATATTGAAAGCTGAGAAATCGGCAAGGTGTAATAAATCTTGTATGTAAGGGTGATTTGCTCGCCTATGTAGGCTGATTTTTTGTTCAGAACGGCTTCCAGGAACACGTCTTTGCTGTTTGCAGTGGCATTGCCGACGGAATTATTGCCGCCGCCACCGCTAACCGACCTTGTATCGCTAACCACCTCGATGTCCATGGTCGTACTCTTGATTTTTTTGTTGTTGACCGTGATGGTGGCGGCGGGTATGGTGAATTTACCTTCTTTGATGGCACGCAAATAGAAAGAGTAGGAATGCTTCTCGAGTTTTGAAACGGAGCCGTTGATAATCTGAATGCTCGAGCTTGATGATGACATCGGACCGCCTATCTTCTCGAAATTGTTGAAGTTGGGAGCCGTGAAGTTGGAACCGTCACCGTCAAGTTCGTATGTCACCTGAAACTGCTCTCCAACTACAACCTGCCGGTTGCATATCACTTTGAAACTGATGTCATCCTGCGCATTCAACGCAAGTGCGATCATCAAAAAACATACTATAAAACCAATCTTTCTCATATATTTCTCAAAACTTAAATCTCTAAACTCTCAACTTTAAACTCTCAACTCTCAACTGAAACGCTACCAGTCTTTCTGAATCTTACGTTTCTGCATCTTGGCAGCCTTTGCCTCATTCATCTTATCCATTGTTTCTTTCTCTTGATTCTCAAGGGCTTGCAACATTCTCTCGGCATCCTCTTTAGACATTTGCTGTTGT
>JAFZXP010000025.1 GCA_017616735.1 Bacteroidales bacterium | reverse complement strand
GCGAGCGGAAGACGGGGCTCGAACCCGCTACCTAAAGCTTGGAAGGCTTTCGCTCTGCCAAATGAGCTACTTCCGCGTCTTCTGTGGGGGAGGGTGGACTCGAACCACCGAACTCATCCGAGGACAGATTTACAGTCTGTTGCAATTGCCGCTATGCGACTCCCCCAGAATATCTTGACATACATTATTCAACGCGAGCCGGCAGAGGGATTTGGACCCCCGACCCCGAGATTACAAATCACGTGCTCTACCGCTGAGCTATGCCGGCATTGTCAAGATACCGTGAGCCGGCAGAGGGATTTGGACCCCCGACCCCGAGATTACAAATCACGTGCTCTACCGCTGAGCTATGCCGGCTTGTATTTCAAAGAACTGCGCAAAAAATGCACACCATTTTTTTCTTCGCAAAATGGTGTGCAAAATTACAACTTTTTTCTATACCGACAACCTTTTTTTATAAATTTTTAAAATTTTTTTTGAAAAAGACCGTCAAAGCATAGTATTTTCATGAGAATCAGCTACTTATCAAATCTGTTCTTATATTTTTCCAATTGATTTTTGAGTGCGTCAACCGCTTTGTCGGTAGCTTCTTCAAATGTTTTGCACTGCTTGCTCGAGTACAAATCGTTGCCCCTGAGCATAATTCTTATATCAGCCACCTTATTTTCAGGCGCGTCGGTGTTGTCCAACTTCAAATTCACCTCAGCTCCGATAACATCATCAGCTTTTCCACACAGTTTTTCGATTTTGTTTGTAATGAACTCTTCCAGTTTGCTGTCTGCCTTGAAATGAACCGCATTAATCGTAACTTTCATAATAACCTCCTATTTTTAAAGATTTAGTAATATTTCTTATTCGTCTCCCAACGGGTGGGCCGACTGGTATATTTCCTTCAACTGCTCAATTGTGTTATGAGTATAAATCTGCGTCGAGCTAAGGCTGCTGTGCCCGAGTATCTTCTGTATCGCACGAATGTCGGCACCTTCGTTGAGCAAATGGGTTGCGAATGTATGCCTGAGCACATGCGGGCTTTTCTGCTCCAGAGTTGTCACGCCTTCCAATATACCGTGAACGGTCTTGTAGACAAAATACGGACTCATTGCCCTACCCTTGTCGTCAACCAACAACATAACGTTGTCGCGCTCTGGAAATTGTTCGTCACGCACAATTTTATATCCGTCTATCATCTCAAGCAATTTGCCGCTGACGGGTATGATGCGCTCCTTGTTTCTTTTGCCCAGCACCTTGACTTGCATAGCCACAGCGTCAACGTCGTCGTCTTTCACCCCCCTGAGCTCGGCCTGACGCATGCCGGTTTGGTACAGCATCTCAAACAGCAGTTCGTCGCGCACGTTCTTAAAGTCGCCGTCACCCTCAAAGCTCACCCTCTCCATATCCTGCTCGGGCACAAACTTGGCCAACTCCTTGGGCTGCTTCAACGACTTTATGCCCTGCATGGGCGTTTTGTCGACAGCTTTCTCGCGCAGGCAAAACTTGTAGAACGACCTTAGCGCCGACATCTTGCGGTTGATCGAGCGGTTCTCCTCCCCTTTTTTCTTAAGCTCAACGATGTAAGAACGCGCCATTTGCGTATCGGCTTTTGTAACATCGTTCAGCCCGTATATATTAATAAGGTATTCCCTGAACTGTTCCATGTCGCGCTTATACGCTGACACTGTGAGATTTGAGTATCTCTTCTCAGTCTGGATATACCTTATAAACCGCTCTATCATTGCCACTTCCAAATTACGCTTCAAAGTTACGGAGGAATTTTGAAAAAGTCAAGAGATTTGATTAAAAAAATAATTTTGGTTCGACAACAACGGCGGCAACCTTAACCACCCTAACAACGGCGGCATTAAGGGCGTTAATGGCATTAAAGCCCTTAAGGATGCCGCTGGAGATTTTAAAGTTGATAAAAAAAAGATGAGCCGCAACAATTGTTGCGGCTCATCATTATAACCTCTCCAAAATTTCAGGAGATTTAGAGTTTATTTTGATTATTACAATGGGCGAACAAGACGGACAGAAAAGCCATAATTCCGATTCAACGAATTACCTCCTGTTGTAAGGCCGTTACTCTTGATCCAAACATAGTAGGCATATCCTGGATTGTTTTGAGTACTTGTCCAATAAAGACCATCGCTACCGACACCGCCAACCGAATTAATTCGATAGCCAGCAGCTGGCAAGAATACTGCGCCGTATGCTTCTAAAGAATTTGTCCAATTATCAAGACTTATGATGTTTTGGGTATAGTTTGCACTAGTTTCATTTGTGTAACTCAGAGTAAAGTATTCGCTGTTCCAACTGTCAGGCAACAGGATTATACCATTTATATTGTTCACTCTAGCCTTAGCAAATCTTATACCAGAAGTTGTTTTTCTGTTCTCGAAGATGTATTTCCACTCACCTTCGGAACCCGTCAATGTGCGCCAATTGGTGTATCCACCAAGCATAGCATCACTTGCTGAATAGCCCCAGTCGGCAGTGCCCGTCTGATCGTAAAGATTATAACTGGAATTGCCATAAGCATTGTAATCATTCTCACTATCGGTACTGGTACTCCACGGTTGGTATGCAACAGCGCCGTGGTTGTAGCCACTCGTACCCCAGCCAAACAGGTCTATCCAGCCAGAGTAGTCTGATGATATATTTGAATTGTCACTGCCAACGTAGTCCCACTGGTTCTCGGCAAAGCGCCAAGTGTTTGTGGAAGCCTGATATTGCAGGTTGCCCGGTGCAAAGAATACCTGATCGCCGCTATCGTTGATAGTAAACGCACCTTTAGGACTGACGTCGGTCAAAAATACACCAACAGGGGTATCGTAATAACCATTGGCAACCACCTCAGGAACGGTGAATGTACTTGTGGTGGAATATCCCGCTGCATATGCTGTAGCTGTAGTAACCTCAGGCTGCGGTAAAAGAATAGCCCAGCGTTTATTGTTTGATTCTGCGTGAAGTTTGATTTCACCATTGCCGCTCTTAGAAAAACTATACGGCTCGCCTGTGGCGGCTCCTTTATTTGCTGCAAAGTTCACAGTAACCGTGTTGTTCATCCCAGTAATGGTGATGGCTTTGTCAATTTCGGTAGTGTTGAACTTCCTAATAGCGCATTTGTTGTAAAGCGTAGCACTGTATGATGTGACAGCTGAGTTATACAAGTCGGTCGAACGTCCGTATGATATAACAGGATACTTGCTAGTCTGGTCGGTGATATTCACACTTGTTGGCTCAGATGTAGTGCCTTTGTTACCCATGAAATAGAAGTGCAAATAGTCGGCATCGTCTCCACTTGTCGGGTTGATAGTGCCGCCGAATTTTGTACCATCATATTCGAGATATCCGCAGTATGCGCCGTTGTTGCCAACATAAAGAATGTCACCGTCTTCCCATGTCACTGTCGCATAATTTGGATCGGTATGACCTGTAGGGTTGACAATAACTTTCGAGCCTCCGTTTAAGTCCAATGTGATGTACACGCCATTTGAAGGGACAGAATTAATCGTTTCAAGATTCTTTCTGCAGTTAGTCATACCGAGTAGCATCAAAGCCGCAAGCAATAATGTTGTACCCTTTTTGATGTTACGTTTGCGGCGTGCTATTGCATAGCCAGCACCAACAGCTGTAAGAACTAGCAATCCGCTACCAAGTGGAGTTTCTGATTGGCCAATACCGTTGTTAACAATAGACCACTCGGCTACATATCGGCTACCACCGAAGTCATTAGTCCTGAAAAAATCATCGCTCGTTTGTTGAGCGTTCAAAGACATTGGCAGCAATGAAACGGCTGCCATAAAACATGAAAGCATAAAGGCTTTCAAAAATGTAAACCTTTTCATAATTATAAAACTTAATAAACTTCTGTGTAAAATATTGAGTATCAGGCTTGTACAGGGGGGGGTAATAGTTATCCTAGTGTCTGTCTGAACTGGCAGATTGCAAAACAGATTATCTATTTTAAAAATGCCTAAACTCATAAACGGCGCAAAAGTACTAATAAAATCAATACGTTCGACATTTTTTGTAGTTTTTTTTAATATGATTCATCAAATACGCCTAATGGCTAATGGCTAACGGCTAATGGCTAATGGCTAATGGCTAACGGCTAATGGCTAATGGCTAAAAAAAAGTCGCCGCGGTTTCCCACAGCGACTTTTTCTTTTGATTCTATTCTTGCTATAAGCGTGAATCGATTAAGCGTTCTCTTCAGCCTGACGAAGCTTCTGAACGTAGATGGCCTTTTGCATAGCCTCACGTTTGATAACTGACGGTTTTGTGAATTTCTGGCGGTTGCGCAATTCTTTCACAACACCTGTCTTTTCGTACTTTCTCTTGTAGCGTTTAAGAGCGCGGTCGATGCTTTCGCCTTCTTTTACAGGAATAATAATCATTTTAAATACTCTCTCTTTCTTTTAATTGTTAAACTAAAAAACTTTACTCAAAAGTGGCTGCAAAAATACAACTTATTTTGATACCTATTACAAAAATATTGCTTTTTTTCGTCATTTCGACTGAAGCGTAATGAAATGGAGCGAAATGGAGAAATCTCGAGATTCCTCCGCTCCACTCCGTTTCGGTCGGAATGACAGCTACTTAAGCAGATGTTCAAACAAGAAGTTATCAATCTTCGTAAACAGATGCATACGGCATTCTCCGTCACCGTATTCCTGATAGCCGCCGTAGATGCCGTGGTTCTTATTCGGATAAATCATCAAATCAAACTGCACACCGTTGGCAATCATCGACTTGATCAGCTCCATCGCATTCTGATAGTGGACATTATCGTCGCCCGAACCGTGGCAAAGCAAGTAATTACCCTTAATCATGGCTGTGTTGCTCACAGGCGAGTTGGCATCGTAACCATCAGGATTCTCCTGAGGAGTGCGCATGTAACGCTCGGTGTAGATGTTGTCGTAATATCTCCAGTTGGTGACAGGTGCCACCGACACTGCCGTGCTGATGTAATCGGCACCCTTTGTAATGCCGTTGGCAGCCATAAATCCGCCGTAGCTCCAGCCGTAGATGGCAATCTTCCCGGCATCCACATAAGGCTGTGCAGCCATGTATTTGGCCACTGTAATCATATCTTCGGTCTCGTATTTTCCAAGTTCAAGATAAGTCATTTTCTTGAACATCTCGCCCTGAGCGCCGCTGCCGCGATTGTTGATAGACACCGAGATTATGCCATGCTGTGCAAGCAGTTGCATCCAATCCCAATCGCTGTGATCCCACTGGTTCATCACCGTCTGATGACCCGGGCCGCCGTAAACGTAAATCAACACCGGGTATTTCTTGTTCGGGTCGAAATCAGGAGGCAGAATCTGCCAACCATCCACATCGACTGTGGTGCCATCGGGCATCAAGAACGCAGGGTCGCTTATCTTGATAAGCTGCTTCTCGCTGAGATTGTATTCTTTCATCCTTTCAACCAGCTCGTGATTATCTTCCAAAACTCTCACCACCTTACCCTTATTATTATATAAGGTGTATTCGTAAGGCTTGGTCACCGTTGAGTTGATATTGATGAAATACTTGAATGTGTTGCTGAAGCGGGCGTTGTTGGTGCCTTCCAAATCGACAATCTCTCTTAATTTACCTTTCAGATTGACAGCGTAAATCTGACGCTCGATTGGCGAATGCTTGGCAGCCTGGAAATAAATCTCCTTGCCGTCGAAGCCGTAAATCTTGGTCACATCCCAGTCGCCCGAAGTCAAAGCCTTTCCCTCTGAGCCGTCGAGATTGCAAAGATAAATATGATTGTATCCCGATTTCTCACTTGTCATCAGGAACGACTTTCCGTCCTCGAGGAATGTCCAGTCGTCGGTAATATCAATGTAATAAGGATTTTCCTCGTCGTAGAACACCCATGTTTCGCCTGTAGTGGCGTCAGCGGCCAAAATCTGCAGATGATTCTGATGGCGGTTCAGTCGTTGGATAGCAAGGATATTGGCATTCTTGGTCCATTTCATTCTGGGCAGATAGATGTCGGTTTCCTCACCGGTATCCATCTTGATGGTCGATTCGTCGTCAAGATTGTAAACATAAACCTCAACCACCGAGTTGTCCTCGCCTGCCTTTGGATACTTGAAACTGTACCAGTCGGGATACAAGCCCTGGAAGTCCTCCATCTCAAACTCTCTCACCTTCGACTCGTCGAATTTGTAGAAAGCTATCTTCTTGCTGTCGGGCGACCAGAAGAAGCCTTGCGAGAAGCTGAATTCCTCCTCGTAAACCCAGTCGGGAGCGCCATTAATTATATTATTGTATAATCCGTCGGAAGTGAATTGTTTTTCTTCGTTATTGTTCAAATCCTTGATAAACAGGTTGTTATCGCGCATAAATGCGACTTTGGTGCCATCGGGCGAGAATGTCGCCAGGCGCTGGCCGCCATTGTCCGACAAAGGTTTAAGCGACTTTGTGGCGAGGTCGTAAACGTAGTAATCGGCAGTGAATGAATGACGGTAAATGTAATTGACATTTGTCAGGAACAGCACCTTCGACTCGTCGTCACTCAGAGTGTAATTGTAGGCACGGATCGGGAGGCTGTCGCCGTCAGGGATCAGCTCGCTGAAACGGAACAAAGTGTTGACCAACTTGCCGGTCTTGTAGTTGTAGATATTAAACTCGCCTTTTTCTATCGTGCCGTAGGTGTTGCCGTCACGCATCGGATTCATGCCTCTGACGCCTTTCACCTGGAAAGTCGGACGCTCGTAGAGGTCGGACAAATCGATATTCTTCTTTTCCTGAGCATTGGCCGCAGTCATTCCGACAACAGCTAACGCAATGATTAACAAATACTTAATATTTTTCATTTTTACTATTATTTGGAAATTCAAAGATATGAAAAATTTTTTTACAAAAAAAAGTCGGATGAATAAAATTTTGTTGTACTTTTGCACCCGCAAATGGGACGGTAGCTCAGTTGGTTTAGAGCGCATGCTTGACAGGCATGAGGTCACAAGTTCGATCCTTGTTCGCCCCACTTTTTTTATTGGGTCGTTAGCCCAGTTGGTTTAGAGCGCTGCCTTCACACGGCAGAGGTCACTGGTTCGAGTCCAGTACGACCCACAAAAAGAGAGACTTCGGTGAATTCTCTCTTTTTTAGTTTTTAGTCGCTAGTCGTTAGTCGTTAGTTGCTAATCGTTAGTCAATTAGCGGTCACAAAAAAAAGCTAAAGACTAAAGACTAAAGACTAAAGACTAAAATTATTTTCAATATTCCTTTGTTTTTCAAATAAATTTTAATAATTTTGCAGAGTCAAGTTTGATTAGCTAATTCATTAAAAATCAACGATATTATCATGAAAAATAACGTAATTCCAGTAGAAGTAGCGAAAAAAGTCTTTGCAGACAGCAATCTTCCGTGCATCGGCCGTGCCGGTATCCGTGAGATTAACAAGTTGGCTTTCGACCTTGAGGCAGCCAGCGGCGTGAAGTTTATCCACATGGAGCTCGGCAATCCGGGTCTTCCTGCAGCACAGGCAGGCATCGACGCACAGGTTGAAGCGGTGAAGAAAGGCGTAGCTGCCACCTATCCTCCAATCGACGGTGTTCCGGCTTTGAAGAAAGAGGCATCGCGCTTCATCAAAAATTTCCTCGACCTTGACGTCGCGGCAGCCAACTGCATCCCGACAGTGGGTTCCATGCAAGGCGCCTTCGCATCATTCATGATTACAGGCCATATCAGCAAGGAAAAGAACACCATGCTGTTCATCGACCCGGGCTTCCCGGTGCACAAGTTCCAGTGCAAGGTTTTGGGCATCCCGATGGAGCATTTCGACATCTACAACTACCGTGGCGAGAAGCTTCGCGAGAAACTCGAGAGCATCCTCAAGACAGGCAAGATTCACAGCATGCTTTACTCGAATCCTAACAATCCTACATGGGTGTGCCTCACCGACGAAGAGCTCTGTATCATAGGCGAACTCGCCAACAAATACGATGTAATCGTTCTCGAAGACCTCGCCTACTTCGGCATGGACTTCCGTAAAGACTACAGCCATCCGGGCGTCGCTCCTTATCAGCCGACCGTTGGTAAATATGCCGACAACTACATGCTGATGATTTCCAGCTCGAAAGCATTCAGCTTTGCCGGCGAGCGTTGCGCAATCCTCGCAATCAGCGACAAACTCGCAGCACGTCATTATCCTGATTTGAAGGGCTTCTGCGGACAGGAAATCTTCCTGCGCGGCATTCTCTTCGGAGCTTTGCACCCGCTCACATCGGGCGTGTCACACTCGGCACAATACGCTCTCCAAGGCGTTTTGAAAGCTGTGAACGACGGCATTTACAACTACCGCGACGACGTTTTGGAATACGGCCGCAAAGCCAAGATGATGAAGGATGCATTCCTCGCAGCAGGATTCTACATCACATACGATGAGGACCTCGGAGAGCCTATCGCCGACGGTTTCTATTTCACCTATTGCTACCCTGGTTTCCAGGGCGCCGACTTGGTCGAAGAGATGATGTACTACGGCATCTCGGCAATCTCGTTGGACACCTGCGGCAGCGACAAGCAAGGCATCCGCGCCTGCACCTCGCTCATCAAACGCGATGAGATTCCGGTGCTGGCCGAGAGACTGCAGATGTTTGCAAAGGATCACCCTGTCAAATAGTTAGCAGTTAGCAGTTAACAGTTGACAGTTGACAATTAATTAAACTGACAATTGTTTACTTAAAAAAGGATTTCGTAAGAAAAAACGGAGTCCTTTTTTCTTATTCAAAAACATTATAAAAATTAATTTTCCAAAATCCTTGTTTTTGAAAAAAATCCTTCGTATTTTTGTACGTTTTTTAAAGACTAGTTGGAATAGACAAAATTCTAAACAAAATATCAACAAAAAATTAAAAATTATGGCAAGTTTCAAAGGAGCCATTTCTGTTGACATCGAGCGTTGCAAGGGTTGCGGCGTATGCGTCGTGAACTGCCCGATGAATGTCATCAGTCTGGCAAAAGAAGTTAATGGAAAAGGTTACAACTACGCTTACATGGCGGAACCTGACAAATGCATTGGCTGCGCTAGCTGCGGCATCGTATGTCCTGATGGAGTCATCTCCGTTTACAAGGCAAAACTGTAATCAAAATCATTGTCAAACATTTAAAAATTAAGCATAATGGGAGAATTAAAACTGATGAAGGGTAACGAGGCATTGGCAGAAGCCGCCATCCGCTACGGCGCTGATGCTTATTTCGGATATCCTATCACCCCTCAGTCAGAGGTGATCGAGTATCTGTCGGAACAGAACCCTT